>NZ_JAUQTZ010000031.1:0-57112 GCF_059803845.1 Rhizobium sp. UFLA01-1127
GGATCGGCCTCGGCCGTGGTGGCGTTATGGTCCCGGCGGGGCAGGCTGAAGCCATGCTCACCGAGCTGTATAGCGACGAGGGTCAACCAAGAACCGACGATCGCGCCTGCCACACCTGCAAGCCAAATATCACGACGCATAACGAGAAAACTTTCCTATTGGCTGGCCCATATGATCCGGGCAATCCATTCCACATCCGCAAGGTCGAAGCTGCGGTTGGGGTGTTCCGGGTTGAGCGACAGGAGCTCTATCGACTTCGCGCTCTGCCGCAGCAGGACCTTCGCCATGACTTCGCCCTCTCGGGTCTTCACAACGACACGGTCGTTTTTTCTGATCTGAGCGCCTGGCTCGACGATCAGAATATCGCCGTCGCGATAGAGCGGCAACATGCTTTCGCCCTGCACCTCGAGCGCATAGGCGCCCGCCCTTTGCCCGGCGGCAACGGGAAATTCTACCATGTCCCAGCCCTGGCCGGCGGGGAAGCCGCCGTCATCGAAGAAACCGCCGGCGCCCGCCTGGGCGAAGCCGATCAGCGGGATGGAGTTCCCGGGCGGCAGGATTCCTTTCACGAGTGCCGCGCCTGGCGGTTCGGCCGGGCGGATGAAACTGAGGAACTGCTCGAGACTTGCGCCGGTCGCATCCAGAATCTTGGCGATCGATTCCGTTGATGGCCAGCGCAGGCGTCCATCCTGGCCCAACCGCTTGGATTTGTTGAAAGAGGTGGCGTCGAGACCGGCGCGGCGGGCGAGGCCGGAAGCGGTCAAGGCATGCCGCTCGGCAAGCCGGTCGATCGCACCCCATATCTGCTCGTGTGACAGCATCGCCGCTCGGTATCCGCGCCGGCTCGCCCGGCACTCTGCTCTTTAGAAAAGGTTAACCGAGGCATTTTGGCGAGTAAAGACCGGCATAGGAATACGGTCCTTTATCCCCGTGCTTTCATCGTGCGGCCTTTTGCCGGCCTCAGGTCTTTTGCGGCTGCGGCTTGACGTCCGGCTGCTCGTTCTGGAATTCCTTCGCCATGCCCATGAAGCCGCGCATGAATTTCTGCATGATGCCGAGCGTGCGGTCGACATCGGCATCGCTAGGCAGGCTGGAGCCCTTGTTTGCGGCGACTGTCTTTTCCAGTTTCGTCACGCGGTCGGACAGGCGATCCAGCTCGTCGTCATAGGCGCTGCGCTCGTCGGCGGCCATGCGGCAGACAAGATTGCCGCTCTGGTCCTGGCAGATGGACATGGCGCCGGTCTGCTTGTCCAAGCGGATGAAATGATCGCCGCTGCGCTCCAGCTGAAAGCGCGTGGTATCCGGCTCTGCCGCAAGCGCCGGTATGGAGAGAAGAAAAGCAGCGGGCACAAGCATGGCTGCAAGGCCGAATTTCAGTTCCTTCGTCATGTCATCCTCCGGATTTTCTGCGTTAAATCCCAAATCCATCACGGAAAGCGTGGACATCGGCCGATGTTTTCGTGCAAAGCCCTATCAGGACAGCTTTACAGAGGGATGATGACCGCCATGCCAGTGGTTTACAAGATCGTGCCGGACGCGCTCTGGCAGCAAGCCAGACAAACCGGCGTTTTTCATGGCGCGGCGATCGATCTGACCGACGGCTATATTCATCTCTCCACCGCGAAACAGGCAAAAAAAACCGCCGAACTCTATTTCGCGGGGCAAACCGGCCTGCTGCTGGTGGCGGTCGACGGCGATGCCCTTGGAGACAAGTTGCTCTTCGAACCCTCACGCGGCGGCGATCTCTTCCCGCATCTCTATGCGCCGTTGCCGCTTTCGGCCGTGCTCTGGGAGAAGCCGCTGCCGATCGGCGACGATGGCGCTCATATCTTTCCGGAGATGCCGGAATGATCGGCGCCTTTCGCGATCTCGGCCGGCGCGGCCTGTTCCTGTTCGATCCGGAAACTGCCCATGGCATGTCGATAGCGGTATTGAAATCCGGCCTCATACCAGCCTGCCGCGTAAGCGCCGATCCGCGTCTGCGCCAGACCGTGGCCGGCCTCGATCTTGCCAATCCGATCGGCATGGCTGCCGGCTATGACAAGAATGCCGAAGTGCCGGAGGCGCTGCTGAAGCTCGGTTTCGGCTTTACCGAGATCGGTACGGTCACACCGAAGGCGCAGCCCGGCAACCCGCGCCCGCGCATCTTCCGCTTGGTCGAGGACGAAGGCGTCATCAACCGCCTCGGCTTCAACAACGAGGGCCACGAGGCTGCATTCCAGCGGCTGAAAGCAATCCGCGGCAACGGCATCATCGGCGTCAACATTGGCGCCAACAAGGACAGCGCCGACCGCATCGCCGATTACGTCGCCGGCATCCGCCGTTTCTATTCGGTTGCGCGTTATTTCACCGCCAACATCTCCTCGCCCAATACGCCGGGCCTGCGCGATCTGCAAGGGCGCGAAAGCCTGTCCGCTCTGCTGTCGGCTGTGCTCGCCGCTCGCGAGGAAGAGGCGGCGAAGGCCGGCAAGCGCATTCCCGTCTTTCTCAAGATCGCACCGGATCTGACGGAGGAAGGCATGGACGATATCGCCGCGGAAGCGCTGTCGCATGGCCTGGATGGCCTGATCGTCTCCAACACCACGCTGTCGCGTGATGGGCTGAAGGATCAGCGGCAGGCCAAGGAAGCGGGCGGCCTTTCCGGCAAGCCTGTCTTTGAAAAATCGACCACGGTGCTCGCCAAGATGCGTCGCCGCGTTGGTTCAGCGCTGCCGATCATCGGCGTTGGCGGCGTGTCGTCCGCGGAAACGGCGCTTGAGAAGATCAAGGCCGGTGCCGATCTCGTCCAGCTTTATTCCTGCATGGTCTATGAAGGGCCGGGTTTGCCGGCACAGATCGTTTCCGGCCTGTCGAAGCTGCTCGACCGCGAGCGTGCCGGATCGATCCGAGACCTGCGCGATGCCAAGCTGGATTACTGGGCGAACCGGAACGTCTGATCCGCCCGCTTCTTCAGGCCCATGGCCAGGAAGATGCCGCGAAACAGCAGGAAGGCGTTCATGGCCATCCACAGGCCATGATTGCCGAGTGTCGGCACGAAAACGGCAAGCGCCATGACGTATCCGCCGAAAGACAGCAGCATCTTGTTGCGCATCTCGCGCGACCAAGTGGCGCCGATGAAGACCCCGTCCATCAGGAAGGCGAGCGCGCCGGTCAGCCCGGTAATGGCTGCCCATGGCAGATAGGTTCCGGCTGTCACTCGGACCTCTTCCGACGTGGTCAGCAGGCGGATCAAGGCCGGCCCGGCGGTGAAGAAGAAGATCGCGGCGGCAAGCGCCAGCCCGAAGGACCAGAGCGCAGTCAGCTTCAACCCGCGCTCGAAGGCTGGCCGGTAATTGGCGCCGATCGAGCGGCCGGTGATCTGTTCGGCCGCGTTTGCCAGCCCGTCGAGATAATAGCCAGATAACAAAAAGAAGTTCATCAGCACGGCATTGGCGGCCAGCATGACGGCGCCGAAGCTGTTGCCGATGCGCGTCATCAGCGTGAAGGCGCCGATGAGCACGAAGGTGCGGATGAGGATATCGCGGTTGAGCGCGAAGAGCTGCGTGAGCTTGGTGCGCGAGAACAATTCTGCGCGCGCCGGCCTTTCTTCGCCGGCAAAGCTGCGCAGCACGATAGCAAGCCCCAGCAGCATGCCGCTCGCTTCGCCGATCAGCGTGCCCCAGGCGACGCCGGCCACACCCCAGCCGAGCCAGAGACCGAGCAGGATGGCGAGCACGATATTGACGCCGTTGATGACGGTCTGCAGCAGGAGCCCGATGCGGCCCTGACCGCGGCCGAGCACGAAGCCGAGCAGCGCGTAATTGGCAAGCGCCGCCGGTCCCGACAGCATGCGGATGGAGAAATAGGTGCGCGTCGCATCGGCAATGCCGCCTTGCGGTCCCATCAGCTCGATGCCAAGCCAGAGCAGAAGTGGCGACATGAGGACGATCACGATGCCGCAGCCGAGCGCCGAGATCATGGCGCGCCAGAAGACGGCCTGTTGCTCGTGCCTATCGTGGCGGCCATAGGCCTGGGCGGTCAGTCCCGTCGTCGAAGCGCGCAGGAAGTTGAAGCTCGCAAAGAGAAGGTCGAACAGCACCGCGCCGATTGCGAGCCCCGCCAGCGCATCCGGCTGGCCGAGATGGCCGACGACTGCGGTATCGACGAGGCCGAGCAGCGGCGTCGTCATGAAGCCGAGCGTCATCGGAAGCGCGATCGACAGCACCAGCCGATGCGTCACGTCGAAGGGCCGAACCTTTCCGCTCTCCTGCCGGACATCCATATTACCTTGCGCCTCCTCAATCCGAGGAAAGCACCATGGACCAATAGGGCCTGCCACCGGAAGAGGGATCATAGGCGAGGGCGACGCCAAGCCCGTCATATTTGCCGAGCATGTTGTGCAAATGCTTCGGCGAATTGATCCAGGCCGTCACCGCGGCATTCACGTCGCTCTGACCCTCGGCAATGTTCTCGGCGGCCGGCAGCTTGACGCCGCTTGCCTTGACGCGCTTGCCGAAATCGTCGCCGATGCCGATCAGATGCTCCATCTTGCGGGCATCCGCCATGCGCCGCGCCTGGTAGATGGCGGCGGCACTGGCGGCCCCGTCGATCTTCAAGGGCGGCAGGCCGTTCCTGGCGCGCAGCGCATTGACGAGCGGCAGGGCGGAGGCGGTCTGATCGCTGGCCGGCGTGTTGGAAACATGGGTCGGCGGTGTGGCGCAGCTTGCGACGGATGCCGTGAGCGCAAGAGCGGCGAGGCGCAGCGTATCGCGGCGCGTCAAGGTCAGTGTCTGGGAGGTCATGTCAGCTGCGGTAGTTGAACAAACGAAGTATGATGAAGATCGGAATGACGATGGAGGCGCCGAGCAGCACGTAGTCGCCGAACTCGCCGAGAGCTGCGAAGCCGGTGTGCCAGAGATCGAGCAGGAAGCGGCGGACGCCATTGAGGAAATCGAGCGGCCGCCAGCCGAAGAACTTCATCACGAAGCCGACGACGAGCGACACGATGACGAGCTTCACCAGCGTTCGGCCCGGCGAGTCGCCGAGGAATCTGTTCACCTGATCGGACATGCTGACGTCTCCATGATGGCAGTCGGTCGGTGTTGAGATAGGGCCGGCACCTGCGACTCGCAAGCACTTTTGGCCGGCACGCATCTCAAACTAGCGTCTGCCTGAAATAGGACTTGAGTTTTTTTATGGCCGCGTTCAAAGGCGAGCGTCAAACAGGAAAAAACCCATGCTGCCAAGCCAGCTTTCCTCCGGCGATGTCATCGCCGACCGCCGTGCCGATTATGCGAAGATGCTTGCCGAAAGCGGAGAGCCTGCGAGCGCCGCCGAGCTGATGGAGCAGGCGCTGGAGCTGGCGCCGCGCTGGGCGGCAGGCTGGTTCACGCTCGCGACCTATCGCGAAAAGGCCGGCGATCAGCCGGGCGCGATCGCCGCGCTGAACGAGGTGCTGGCGCTTGACGAGGGCGATGTCTTCGGCGCCCGCCTGAAGCTTGCGGTGCTCGGCGGTGCCGACGTGCCGGACCGGCCGCCCAGCCTCTATGTCGAGCGATTGTTCGACGATTATGCCGATCGCTTCGAAACCTCGCTTCTCGAAAAGCTCGGCTATATTGTGCCCGGCAAGCTTGCGGCGCTGATTGCAAAAACGGCCGATATCCCGAAACATTTCCGTATCGCCATCGATCTCGGCTGCGGCACGGGCCTGCTCGGACCCGAAATCCGCGCAACGGTCGATCGGCTGGAAGGTTACGATCTGTCGAAAGGTATGCTCGCCAAGGCGGCGGAGAAGCATGTCTACGATCATCTCGGCCAGGCCGACCTGTCGCTGGAGCCGGATCTATCAGGTGTGTTTGAGGCAGGACTTGCCGCCGGCCGGGCGGATCTGGTCACCGCCGCCGACGTGCTGATGTATCTCGGCAACCTTCAAGGCGTGATGGCGATCGTGGCGAAGCTTGCGGCCGAGGGCGCAGTCTTTGCCTTTTCCGTTGAGGATGCCGGGCAGGCGGATGGCTACATACTGCGCGATTCGCTGCGCTTTGCCCATTCGGAAGCCTATGTCAGGGAAGCTTTGGCCGATCACGGTTTCATCGTGCTGGATCTCGCGCGCAGCGTCATTCGCATGGATGGCGGAAAACCGGTCCACGGCATTCTGTTCATTACGCGGAAATCGGCCTGACGATTTCGAATCTTGCGAATTTCAAATAGGTCAGTATTGCTTACGTATTTTCGCTTGATTGTTGTCGGAGCTTTCAGCAAAAAGCCTTGAAACACAGGGGAAAGCACATGGCGAACGCGAAGAGCGCATTTGGCGTCTGGAATACATCCGCGACCCGGCATTCATGGGTCGAGGACGTTCAAGGCATCCTGACCGGGAGCCTGATTTCGTCGCTCGGGCTGTTCTGTCTTTCAAGCGCCGGTCTTCTTACGGGCAGCACCGCCGGCATCGCCTTTCTCTTGCATTACGCGATCGGTGTGAACTTCGGCCTGGCCTTCTTCGTGGTCAATCTGCCGTTCTTCTATCTGTCGCTGAAGCAGCTCGGCCCGGTCTTCACCGTCAAGACCTTCATCGCCATCACGCTGACCTCGCTGCTCACCAACCTGCAGCCGCTGCTCTTCGATGTCGCGCATATCAATGCGCTATGGTCGGCGGTCCTCGGCGGCATTCTTCTCGGCTTCGGCCTGCTCGCGCTCTATCGCCATCGCGCCAGCCTCGGCGGCGTCGGTATTCTGGGGATCTATCTGCAGGAGCGTTTTGGCATCAGAGCAGGGCTGGTGCAGCTGGCAATCGACCTATGCGTGCTCGCAGTCGCTTTTGCGGTGACCACGCCTCCGGTAGTCATCTGCTCGGTGATCGGCGCGATCGCGCTCAATCTCTTCGTGGCGATCAATCATCGCTCGGATCGCTATATAGCGCTGTGAGGCTGAAGCCTATTGTTTGCGCGTCTCGTCGGATTCGACGATCGCAGCTTCGTGATACCAGCTGTCGAAGGCGGCCGTCGCGATAGTCGGGCCGATATCCGGGGTAAGGTTCACCTTCGGGCGCTGGCTCACCGCCGTGGAGCGGGCCGTAACGGAAAACTGATAGATCTTTGCGGTTTCGTGCCGAGTACCAATTGCCATTCGTGTCTCTCCCTTTTTGGTGTTCAAGCGGATGCGCTTCAAGAGACAACTCATATATAGCAGGGCCGAAGGCGAATATCACCATTTCGCTTAAAAAAAATGCTAAATGATGAAATTGTAGGCAATTAGAAGATGGTGCGGCTAATGCCGTTTCTTTGATCTGCTGATTTTCCGATCCATTTTTAAGCCCGCGCGCCTGCGACATCTTGGCAATTCGATTGGAGCCGTGGGCCGCGATTTGAAAAAGAATCCGATAGTTGACGCCCGAATTCTCGTCCGAATATGCCTGAATCGTAAAAATCTCGTTCGGTGGACGCGATATCGATGCGATCTGGCACGGCACATGCATCTCTCTTGGCAGCCGTTCGTAGTGAGGGATTTTCCGGCGGGCGCGCCGGCCAAGTTTTTCCTACTTCGCCTGATTAACTGTTATGAGGTGCGTAATGACGAAATATAAGCTCGAGTACATCTGGCTCGACGGGTACACCCCGGTACCGAACCTGCGCGGTAAAACGCAGATCAAGGAATTCGACGCATTTCCGACGCTCGAGCAGCTTCCGCTTTGGGGCTTCGACGGTTCGTCGACGATGCAGGCCGAAGGCCGCAGCTCCGATTGCGTGCTGAAGCCGGTCGCGATCTATCCGGACCCGGCCCGTACCAACGGCGCTCTCGTCATGTGCGAAGTCATGATGCCGGATGGTGTCACCCCGCACGAATCCAACAGCCGCGCGACCATCCTCGACGATGAAGACGCATGGTTCGGCTTCGAGCAGGAATACTTCTTCTACAAGGACGGCCGTCCGCTCGGCTTCCCGGAATCCGGCTATCCGGCTCCGCAAGGCCCGTATTACACCGGCGTCGGCTACAAGAACGTCGGCGACGTCGCCCGTGAGATCGTTGAAGAGCACCTCGACCTTTGCCTCGAAGCAGGCATCAACCACGAAGGCATCAACGCCGAAGTGGCGAAGGGTCAATGGGAATTCCAGATTTTCGGCAAGGGCTCCAAGAAGGCTGCCGACCAGATCTGGATGGCACGCTACCTGCTGCTGCGCCTTTGCGAAAAGTACGGCATCGACATCGAGTTCCATTGCAAGCCGCTCGGCGATACCGACTGGAACGGCTCGGGCATGCACTGCAACTTCTCGACAAAGTTCATGCGCGAAGTCGGCGGCAAGGCCTATTTCGAAGCGCTGATGGCTCAGTTCGACAAGAACCTCGAAGCCCATATCGCCGTCTACGGCCCGGACAACCACATGCGCCTGACCGGCAAGCATGAAACGGCTCCGTGGAACAAGTTCAGCTACGGCGTTGCCGACCGCGGCGCTTCGATCCGCGTTCCGCACTCGTTCATCAAGAACGACTATAAGGGCTACCTCGAAGATCGTCGCCCGAACTCGCAAGGCGACCCCTACCAGATCGCTTCGCAGGTACTGAAGACCATCTCAGAAGTTCCGACGGCTGGTTTCGGCTCGGTTGCTGCCTAAGTATTGAGTATGGCGTCGGTCTTCTGGATCGACGCCATAATTGTATCTGGGGATATGATTTGAGGATTGACCGCAGCTTTTGATCTCGTTGCCTGTGCGGCACCCCCCTCTGTCACTGTCGTGACATCTCCCCCACAAGGGGGGAGATTGGTCACCCGCAGTATTGTCATCGTAAAATAACAGGCATCGTATCTCTTGAACGATCGTGCCTTACTTTGCGGAACCAACGATGCGCCCCAACGATCTCCCCCCTTGTGGGGGAGATGTCACGAAGTGACAGAGGGGGACTCTCCGGCAATCGCATCTATCTCGTCAAGCAGCCTTGCTTGCCGCATCCACCGGGTGCTGCGAACGGAAGCCGACGGCGAGGCGGTTCCAAATGTTGATCGTGCCGATCGCAACGGTGATCTTGACGATCTCTTCTTCGCTGAAATGCTGCTTCAGCGGCTCGAAATCGGCATCCGGAATGCCGGTCTGGGCAATCTTGGTCACCGAGTCGACCCAGCGGAGCAGGGCGCGTTCGCGGTCGTCGTAGACAGGCGATTCCCACCAGACGCACATCAGGTTGATCCACTGTTCACTGAGCCCATCGTGGCGGGCTTCCTTTGAATGCATGTCGACGCAGTAGGCGCAGCCATTGATCTGCGAGGCGCGAAGCTTGATCAGGTGAATGAAACGGCGTTCGAGGCCGCTGCTCTGAACGAAGTTCTCCAGCGCGGATACGGCCTTGTAGGAGTCGGGGGAGGCTTTGGCGAAGTTGAAACGCGGATGCATGGGTCTTCTCCTTGGGTTTAAAGCTTGAGGTTCAGTTTCTAGTCTTGCGTTCATGAAGTGCCAGAAAGGCGCAGCCTCTCGCGGCTATGCCACCGTCCGTGTCCGTCTGCTGAAGATCTGTCAGCACGTCGGCGATAGTTGTCTTTGCCAATTCGGCCCGATAGACGCGCTCTGCGGCCAGCATGGCGGCATTGATGCCGCAGGGCTTGGCGAAGTAGCGCCCCTCGAGCGGGTTCGGACCGCGCTGGCGGATTTCCGCGCAGCGGAAAGCGGGCGCGGGGCCTTCAGCCGCCAGCACGATATCGAGAAGGGTGATCTCCTCCGGCTTGCGCGCCAGCCGGTAGCCGCCCTTCGGCCCCGGCACGGTATCGAGAATGCCGGCGCCCGAAAGCGCCTGCAGATGCTTCAGAAGATAGCTGACAGAGACACCGTGAAACTCGGCGAGCGCCGCCGCCGAAAGCACGCCGCCATCCGAAAGGCCAGCCAGCATGCCAACGCAATGGATGGATTGTTCGACGCCGTCTCCGAGCTTCATCTTCGTGCCTTCCTAATCATGGATATTTTTTATCCGCGATTATGATGAGAGTCAAGACCCTTTAAGTTGGGCTGTGGTAAGGTGAGGTCGGAATATGCCGTGCGTTCGATACCCCCCTCTGTCGCTGTCGTGACATCTCCCCCACAAGAGGGGAGATCGTTTGGAGTATGCCGCTGCACCTCGGCCAGCATCGGGCTTCTGTTTCCGCAGACGCAAAGATTATTTAAGGCAGGCAGGCGCCACAAATTACCGATCTCCCCTCTTGTGGGGGAGATGTCACGAAGGGACAGAGAGGGGTGCACACTCTCGAAGAACACCAAAGTCAACGATACGCCCCCGCTTCTCATCCGCCGCATATCCATTACATTGAACCCCGTGGACCAGATCGACGCGCAGCATCCCCTTACTTTACCTGCCCCCTTCACCCGCTGGTTTGCGGAAAAGGGCTGGCAGCCGCGTGCCCATCAGCTGGAGCTGCTGGCGCGCGCCGAAGCCGGCGAAAGCACGCTGCTGATTGCGCCCACTGGTGCTGGCAAGACGCTTGCCGGTTTCCTGCCGTCGCTCACCGATCTCACCCGGCGCGGCAAGATCCCGCCAGGCTCGGCCTTCACCGGCATCCACACACTCTATATTTCGCCGCTGAAGGCGCTGGCGGTCGATATCGAGCGCAACCTGATGAAGCCCGTGTCGGAAATGGGCCTGCCTGTCACAGTCGAGAACCGTACCGGCGATACGCCAAGCGGCAAGCGCCAGCGGCAGAAGCTCAATCCGCCCGATATTCTGCTGACGACGCCGGAGCAGGTGGCGCTCTTGCTCGCCAATCGCGAGGCCGAGCGTTTCTTCAAGGATCTGAAATACATCGTCTTCGACGAGCTGCATTCGCTCGTCACCTCCAAGCGCGGCCATATGCTGTCGCTCGGCCTTGCCCGCATCCGCAAGCTGGCGCCCCGCGTGCAGACCATCGGTCTGTCAGCGACGGTCGCCGATCCCATGGACCTGCAGAAATGGCTGGTGGCGCAGCGGCCGGGGGAAGAGTGCCATTCCGGCCTCGTCATTGTCGAGGGCGGCGCCAAGCCCGATATCTCGATCCTTGCGACGGAAGAGCGCATCCCCTGGTCCGGCCACTCCGCCAAATATGCCATCCCCGATATCTATCGCGAGCTGAAGGCGCATCGCACGACGCTGCTTTTCGTCAACACTCGGTCGCAGGCCGAAATGCTGTTCCAAGAGCTGTGGTCGGCCAATGACGACAACCTGCCAATCGCCCTGCATCACGGCTCGCTCGATGTCGGTCAGCGCCGCAAGGTGGAGGCGGCCATGGCGGAAAACCGGCTGCGCGCTGTCGTCGCCACATCGACGCTCGATCTCGGCATAGACTGGGGCGACGTCGATCTTGTCATCCATGTCGGTGCGCCGAAAGGTGCAAGCCGCCTTGCCCAGCGCATCGGCCGCGCCAACCACCGCATGGACGAGCCGTCGAAGGCGATCCTGGTGCCGGCCAACCGCTTCGAAGTCATGGAATGCCAGGGAGCGCTGGATGCCAATTATACCGGCGCGCAGGATACGCCACCCATCGGCGCAGGAGCGCTCGACGTTCTCGCCCAGCATGTGCTCGGCATGGCCTGCGCCGAACCCTTCGACATGCTGGAGCTTTATGACGAGGTTCAGAGCGCCGCTCCCTATGCCGAGCTTTCCTGGGAGACCTTCGAGCGCATCGTCGATTTCGTCGCGACCGGCGGCTATGCGCTCAGAACCTACGAGCGCTATGCCCGCATCCGCAAGATGGCGGATGGCCGCTGGCGCGTCTCCAATCCGCAGGTCGCCCAGCAATACCGGCTGAATCTCGGCACCATCGTCGAAGAGGCGATGCTGAATATCCGCATGGTGAAACGCAATGCGCTGGGTTCGCTCGGAAGAGGCGGCGCGCCGCTCGGCAAGGTCGAGGAATATTTCGTCGAGCAATTGGCTCCTGGCGATACTTTCCTCTTTTCCGGCAAGGTGCTGCGTTTCGAGGGTATCCGCGAAAGCGAATGCCTGGCCTCGCAGGCCTTCTCGCTGGACCCGAAAATTCCCTCCTATGCCGGCGGCAAGTTTCCGCTCTCGACCTACCTTGCCGATCAGGTGCGGACGATGATTGCCGATCCCGACCGGCGGCGGCGCCTGCCGGATCAGGTGCGGGATTGGCTGGAAATTCAAAAAGAGAAGTCGCTGCTGCCGAAGCGAGACGAGTTTCTGATCGAGACCTTTCCACGCGGCAGCCGCGCCTATCTGGTCGCCTATCCTTTCGAGGGCAGGCTGGCGCACCAGACGCTCGGCATGCTCCTGACCCGAAGGCTCGAGCGCGTCGGCGCCAAGCCCATGGGCTTCGTCGCGACCGATTATTCCCTCGGCATCTGGGGTCTGGAGGATATGGGGCTGATGATCGCCAACGGCCGTCTCAGCCTCTCCGATCTCTTCGACGAGGATATGCTCGGCGACGATCTCGAAGCGTGGCTTGACGAATCCTTCCTGCTGAAGCGTACCTTCCGCAATTGCGCCGTGATTGCCGGCTTGATCGAGCGCCGGCATCCCGGCAAGGAAAAGACCGGCCGCCAGGTGACCGTCTCGGCCGATCTGATCTACGACGTGCTGCGCAGCCACGAGCCCGATCATATCCTGCTGCAGGCGACGAGGCAGGATGCCGCGACCGGGCTTTTGGATATTGGCCGTCTTGCGGATATGCTGAGGCGAATCAAGGGCCATATCACCCATCGGGCGCTCGACCATATTTCCCCGCTCGCCGTGCCGGTGATGCTGGAAATCGGCAAGGTGCCGGTGCCTGGCGAAGCTCATGATTCCCTGCTTGCGGAAGCGGCCGACGATCTGATCCGCGAGGCGATGGAATAGGGGTGCCGCAAAGCAGACGACGAAGGTAGATTGTTAAAGTGATGAACCGCATGGCGCTAGTGCGAGATATAAATGCTCAAGGCAGCGGCGCAGCCAGCGCGTCCGGCGTCGAGACCGTCGTAGAGGGCATTGCTGCCGTCTGCGATCCGCTCGGTGCGCTCTATCTGCCGGATGCCGGCATTCTCGTCGTCTCCGATCTGCATCTGGAAAAGGGAGCCGCCTTCGCCCGTCGCGGCATGCTGCTGCCGCCCTATGATACGCTGGCGACGCTCACTGTCCTTTCCGCCGTCATCTCCCGATACGATCCGAAACTCGTCGTTTCGCTCGGCGACAATTTTCATGATCGCGTCGGTTCGCAACATCTGCCGGAAGAATTTCGCAGCCTTATCGTCAATATGGCCCGCGGCCGCGAATGGATCTGGATCAACGGCAACCACGATCCCGACGGCACGGTCGACCTGCCCGGCCATTCGGTCGACGAGATGCATTATGGCGGACTCACCTTCCGCCACGAACCGAAAGCAGGCCTACAGACAGGCGAAATCGCCGGCCACCTGCACCCCTCGGCCACGGTTCGGCGCCGGGAGAAATCGGTGCGCCGCCCGTGCTTCGCGACGGATGGCGCTCGCCTGCTGATGCCGGCCTTCGGTGTGATGACCGGTGGTCTCGATCTGCGCCACAAGGCCATGGCTGGCCTCTTCGCGCGGGAAAGCCTGATTGCGCATCTGCTTGGCCGCGATCGCATCTACTCCGTCCGGTTTGGCAATCTTTCGGCCTAGGCTGCCTTCGCTGGCTCATAGCGCAGGATCACCGCGCCGGTCTTCAACGGGCGTGAATCGATGAGCTTCATCGGTCGCTGTTCGGTTGTCCGCTTGAAGTGCGGATTGCCGGCGCCGAGCACGACCGGAACGAGGCAGATCCTGAGTTCATCCACAAGCCCCGCCTTGAGCAGCACGTCCGTCACCTCGGCGCTGCCGAAGACGAACATGGTCTTGCCGGGTTCCTGCTTCAGCTTTTTCACTTCGGCAACAACGTCGCTGACGACGCGGGTATTGTTCCACTCCGCCTTATCAAGCGTCCGCGAGGCGGCGATCTTGGCGATGCCGTTCATATAGGCGGCAATCTCGGGCGCTTCCGTTGCGGTCGGCCAATAGGCGGCCATGCCCTCATAGGTCTTGCGGCCGAAGATCAGCAGATCGCCTTCCTTGCCGAGCTCGGTCGCGTAGTGTTCCAGCTCATCACCCCAGGCGAGCATGTGAAAATCGAGGTCCCAGGGCTTGGTTCCCTCGAAATAGCCGTCGAGCGTCATGAGATTCCAGACAACGAGCTTCCTCATCACTTCCTCCATTGTGATAACCATGTCGTAATCAAAACTGGTTGCTAAAAGCAATCGGTTGCAAGCTAGCTGCACTGATGGCAAAATGCAAGTGGTTTTTGGAGATCATCATGGACGCACTGCATCGTTCCGGCTGCCCGATCAATCTGACGCTGGAAATTCTCGGCGACCGCTGGAGCCTGATCGTCATCAGGGACATCATGTTCGGCAATCGCCGGCATTTTCGTGAACTGCTGCAGAATTCCGAGGAGGGCATTGCTTCCAACATCCTCGCGGACCGTCTGAAGCGGCTGGTCGAACGGGGCCTCCTGACCCGGAACGATGATCCGACCCACAAGCAGAAGGCCGTCTACAGCCTAACGGAAATGGCGATCGATCTTGTGCCGCTGTTTGCCCATATGGGCGCCTGGGGCCGCAAGCATCTTCCGGTATCGGAGAAGCTGTCGATCCGCGCCGAGCTTCTGGAAGACGGCGGCCAAAAGCTCTGGGAGGATTTCATGGAGGAGCTGCGCGCCAAGCATCTCGGCAAGGCGCTTCCGCCCGACACACCTTCGGTGCTTGGCCGGTTGACCGAGGCCTATCTCGAGGTCGTCAATCGCCGGGAAGGCGGCTGATCAGCTCTTCCGGAACATGAAGCTTGCACCCCATCCGGTAACGAGAGCCAGCAATACGGAAAACACGCCATAGCTGATCGGCTGCTGATGCGCCGCATCCGTGATCATTTGCTCTATGCCTGTCTTGATGACGCGCAGCGGCAGGGATTTCTCGCTCAGGAACTTGCCGCTCTTGAAGAGGTAGGCGCGGACGGTGTGTACACCGTTCGGCACGTTGGCGGGAATCCTGAGGGTCGCCTTGAAAAGCGAGGAGCTGACGAAGCGCACTCCCGCCGGGTCGCTTTCGTAGAGGCCGCCTGCCGACTGCAACCGCCGGAAAGCCTGCCGGAATTCCGGCACATCGCCGACATTGCCGACGAAGCCGAGCGGGGTGAGGGGAATATGATCGACGCCGATGCCGCGATCGCTGAGTTCGAGCGGTGTGGTGATGTTGTCGACGGCGCGCGTGCTCGACAGCGAATAGGCTTCCGGCACATGTTCGAACGTCATCGAGCGGGTGTTGACCCAGATGCCGAAGACGCGCTCCTTCCTGCGAACCGTGGCATTCTCGCGCGGGCCGTCCAGCACGACGACGATATCGTATTGGCCGATCGCCAGAAGCAGTTGATCGGTATTGGAAAGGGCGCCGAAAATCGTAAGGTCGGCGCCGGCGAAATCCGAGGTGATGGCGATCTCGCTCGTCGAGGTGCCGATTTCCATCGTCTCGCGCGCCGTCGTCGAGGTTGTCGGCTGATCGAGCAGTACCTGCGCCTGTGCGGAGAGCGGTAAAAACAAAAGCGTGGCAGCAAGGAGCAGTCCGGACCCTCTCATCGGCTCACCCCTTCCATGATGACGGAATAGACGTCCGCAGGCGTGACTACGAGAGTGATGACGAGGCGAAGGCCGACGGCCAGAACGAGGAGGCCGAGGAGCGCCCGCAATTGTTCGCCGCGCAGCTTCTGGCCGACGCGAACGCCGTATTGTGCACCGACGACGCCGGCCACCATCAGCAGGAAGGCCAGGATGATATCGACGGAATAGTTGGTGGCTGCCTGAACGATTGTCGTGAAGGCCGTCACGAAGATGACCTGGAACAGCGAAGTGCCGACGACGACGTTTGTGGGCACGCGCAGCAGGTAGATCATGGCAGGCACGAGGATGAAGCCGCCGCCGATGCCCATCGGCGTCAGCATGCCGACGAAGAAGCCGAGGCCTATCACCGGAATGGCGCTGAGATAGAGCTTGGATTTCTTGAACCGCAGCTTCAGCGGCAGGCGCTGCACCCAGTTGTGATGGCGCGGCTTGGCGGCTGCCGGCGGCAGCTTGCCCGCCGCCCGGCGCATGGCACGTATGCTCTCCCACAGCATGAGGCTGCCCACTGTGCCGAGCAGAACCACGTAGATCAGAGAGATGATCAGGTCGATCTGGCCGAGCCTGCGCAAAAGCACGAACAGCCAGAGGCCGAATGTTGCCCCCGCCAGACCGCCGGCAAGGAGGATCGTACCCAGTTTCAGGTCGAGCGAGCCGCGGCGAAAATGGCTGAGCGCGCCGGAAACCGAGGAGGCAACGACCTGATTGGCGCCGGTGGCGACTGCTACAACGGGTGGGATATTGTAGAAGATCAGAAGCGGTGTGATCAGGAAGCCGCCGCCGACACCGAACATGCCGGACAGAAATCCTACGGCTGTGCCCATGCCGAGAATGATGAGGATATTCACCGACAGTTCTGCGATCGGCAGATAGATCGTCACGCCTTGTTCCCGTTTGAGGCCTTTCGGCACGATGACCGAAGCCTATTTTCCCCTTAAACGGCGGATTCTAATCTGAAATCATTGCCAGAGCCTTAGGAAAAGCCGCCCTGCATCAGTTTTGGAATGGCCAGCCATACTCTAACCCGTTTTTTTCCGCTTTTCTGTGACGTTGTCTTGCGGAGTAAGCAGGAACGGCGGCACCAGGCGGGGCCGGTCAGTCCCCGCTCAACAAAATGCCGGCGCAATTGCGCCGGCATTTTCGATGGATCGCTTTCCGCGGGAACCCTGAGGTTTACTTGTTGCGGGCGAGCAGTTCCTTTACGACTTGATCGGTCACCCGTCCATCCGTTGGCAGGCCCACCGACTTCTGGAAGCTCTTCAGAGCGGCGACCGTCTTTTCGCCCATGGTTCCATCCGGTGCGCCGGCATCGAAACCATTCTTGTTGAGAATGGCCTGAATGTTGCGGATGGCCTTCTTCATGTCAATCGAGGCCGTGTTCACACCCTTTCCGGTGGTCCATTCATCGGGGATGTCGGTGCCGTTGGCCTTTGGGTCGGCAGCCTGTACTTTCCAGAGGTCGACCTTGGCGCGGGCGCCTTCGAGATCGGCCGGCTTCATGGCATTGGCGACTTCATCACGCTTCTGGGCGGCATCCTTGTCGCCGCTCTTTGCGGCGATCGCGAACCATTTATAGGATTCCTGCAGATCCTGCTTCACGCCGTTGCCGCGCGCATAGAGGATCGCGAGGTTGAACTGGCTGTCGGAAACGCCGAGATTGGCGGCGCGGATAAACCAGTTTGCGGCCGTATCGTAGTCCTGTGGTCCGGCCGCGCCCGAAGCGAAGAGGACGGCGAGATTGTGCATGGCGCTGGCGTTGCCCTGATTGGCGGCCTGCTCGTAATATTGCTTGGCCTTGACGAGATCGCGATCGACGCCATTGCCCTTCTCGTACATGCTGGCAAGGCGATACTGTGCGGGCGCATAGCCCTTGTCGGCCGAGAGCTGGTACCAGCTTGCAGCCTGCTTCATGTCGGCGGCAACGCCGCGGCCATCCGTATAGCGTGCGCCGATCTCGAAGAGCGCAACCGGGTCGGCCGACTTGGCTGCAGAGACGAGCGACGGCGGCTGGATGCCATCGGGCACAGTGATGTCTGGCGCTGCCGGGGTGGCGGCGGGTGCGGTCGCGGCCGCCGGGTTGGTCTGGACAAAGGCTTCTGTCTGCTGTGCAGGTGCGGCGCTGCCGGCAGGAATCAAGGTCTCGCCTGCCGCCTGGTCTCCGCCGAGCGGAGCCGCCGTCGTCAGGTGATCGCCTGCCGGTGCGGTGGCGGGGCTGGCCGGCGCCGTTGCATGCCCGGCTTCTGCTGCGCCCGTTGGGGAAACCGCTGGTGTTGCGGTTTGGCTCGCAGCAGGCTGCTGATTGCTGTCGGATGAGGCCGTGTTGCCGGCGGCACTGGTGGTTGCGGCACCGCCAGAAGCCGGCGCCGTCGCCGAGATGGCTGCGGGGACCGGTGCCTTCTGGCCGCGCGTCAGCGCGTTCGCCAGCGGATAGGCCATGATGGCGAGCACGACGGCGCCTATCGCAAGCAGGATCGGCCGGCGGAAGCGTGAGAACACGCCACCTTGTTTCGCGTCCTTCCTGGAGGCCGGCGCCGAGCGCTGCGTCAGGTCGACTTCCATAGCTGCCGCCTGGGCGGCGCGCCGGGCCGCGGCGATATAGTCGGCCCGTTCGTTTTCGGTCGGCTGGCGGGCATTTCCGTTGCGGGAGGCATTCTGGCTCGCACGCACGCGCTCCAGGATCTTCTTGATGTCGGGTGCGCCGGAGCCTGGCTCCAGCAGCTCGTTGGCCTCTTCGCCGGGCAGTACGTCAGCTGGATCGATCGACGGCGCCTGCTCGATCACGGGGCGGTCCGGCAGAAAGATCGGCTCTGCTTTTTCCGGGGTGAAGAAACGTTTGCCGATGCTCACGAACAGGCTGGTCTTGCCGCTCTTCTTGGCTGCAGCCTTGATTTCAGCCTTCGTGTTGGCGTCGATCGCCTGTGCGACCGCGACTTCGGAGGCGACCGTGGATTCGGCGGGTGCAACCGTGCGGATGATCGGGCCAGCCTTCTGCTGCTGCACAGCCATCGGCGGTTTTATGGCCGGCATATCCTCTTCGGCGAAGACGTCGCTTTCGAAGCTCGCGACGGGCATGGCCGGCGCGGGCTTGCGATGCTCCATGTGGTCGAGCCGGTCGGCGATCTGCAGCAGCGTATCGTGCAGGGCCTCGAAGGTGCGGTGTGTGCGTTCGTCGCTGGCGCGGCTGATATCCTCCAGGTGGCGAAGGTCTTCGGCAAGCGCCGTCAGTGCGGACATGTCGGCCGCCTGTACGCCATTGCCCATCGCGCCTTCGCGCGAATAAGCCTCGACGACGGTTTCCGCCGCATGGCGTGCCGCCTCGATGATATATTCGTCGTTGGTTGCCATGTAGTCTTCGATCGCGCTCATCCGGCGGTCGAAATCGGCCGGCAAGTGATCGGCGGCAGCCCGTGGTTCGTGCGTCAGCAATGTCGAGAGATGGGCGATCTGCTCTTCGAGATTGCGCAGTGCCTGCGTATCCGTGGGCGGTGCGGCCGTGCTGGCTTCAAGCCGTGCGGCAATGTCGGAGAGGCGTCCTTCCAGGCGCCGCACCATGCCGTCGTCAATGCTGGCGGCCGGGACCGGCGGGTGGAAATCCATCTCGTCGATGCGGCGGGCGAGATAATCCAGACGGTCCGCCAGCACATTGCCGACAGACCCGTGTTCGAGCGCATCGATCTTGTGGGAGATGTCGGCGAGATAGGTAACGAGCTCGGGCTGCGGCGCAGCCTTCTGCGAGCGTTCCATCAGGTGCGAAAGCTGGTCCAGGCGTTCTTCCAGTCGGGCGACGGCCTTGGCGCTGCCCAGCTCATCGATGCGCATGGCGAGCGCCTCGAGACGGCCGGAAAGATCGTCGGCCGGCAGACGGCGCGCTGAGTCGCGGTGCATCAGATCGATCTGGTCGGCAAGGCCGCTCAAGCGACCTTCCAGCCGCTGCATCGCCTGATCCTGCGGCTGCATCATGGAGCCGAGGCTCTCCATCGCGGTCGCGATCGTCAGCAGCTTGTTTTCCAGCGCATGCACGGCCGGACTGTCGTTCATGCCGCCGAGATGCTGCTTGATGTCATCGAGACGATAGGCGAGGGAGACGAGCTCGTCCTGCAGGCCCGCCGTATCGATCGCTTTAACCTGGCGCCCCACATGATGCAGGGATTCTTCGCGGGCGAGGCCGTCCATCAGCGAGCGCAGCTCGTCGAACTCGGCTTTCAGGCCGGCGGTCTCCGGCTGGCCGGCGAGCTGGTTGATGCTGTCGGCAAGCCGCGCCATGTCCTCGCGCACATCGGCGACGAAATGCTTGTCCTGAGTGTTCTCGCGGATATCGCGGATTTCGGCGCGCAAGGCGTTGACTTCGCGGGTCACACTCTCGGCGATGTCGCGCTTGAGATCCTGACGAAGGTTCACGAGCGCCTGGGCGATGTCGACCGGCGCTTCGGCGGCGGCCCGCACCGGCTGGCGCTGGGAATAGCTGTCGATCGGGCGTCGTGCCGGCTGCGGCTCGGCATGCACGATTTCCTCGCGGCGCGCCTGCAGACGCTCGCGGTTTGCTTCAAGCGCGCGCTGGCGCTGACGGATCTCGGCGAGCGGATCGGGACGGGGATCGATGTCCTGGCGCTCGCCGCGCAGGGGACGTTCGTAGGGGCGGCTGGCATATGGCTCCCGTTCCGGGCGAGGCGGCATCCGCTCCGGCGCAGCGGCTCGCTCGGGCGCATGGCCGACGGCGACGCGCTGGCGCGTGTCGCGCGAAGCGGCAGTGCCCATCAGCCCCTCTATGCGCGCCTCCAGCCCCTCGATCGTGCGGCTCAAGGCATCCAGCGATGTCCAGTCGCCCGTGCCTGCAGGATTTGATCGCGATCCGCTCATATCTTTTGCTCGCCTCGAACTATCGACCGCCCCGGGCCGTTATGCTGACGAAAGAAGGACATTGCCGCATCACTGCGCTGTCCGCATTCCGCCGTTCGGAAAGGGATAAATGTATTGGCTTTCCTCAAACCGAGCTGCAAAGACAGCGCGCCATCAAAGGATAAATTGAAGAAGCGCGAAGCACTGCTGCTCAACTCGTACAATTTACGAAACGTGGTAAACAACTCGTTAAGTTTGACGGAAGTCTTAACCTTTTATTTCGGTTCTGCTGTCCGAAGCCTCGATATTCTTGCGAGCAGGCCCCGCCGGGAAGATGCCGGTGAGAGGTTTACATCGCCTGCGTACCTGGAGCCCCGGTCGCCTCACCAAAATTTCAGCCTGCGGCGCGAATTTGACGTTTACGCAAACGTCAATTTTTTGTAAGACTAAGCCAGCGGCCGGAATCTCAAGGTCCGGCGGCGAATTGGAGGGATTCGAGAAATGCCAGTCTACAAGGCCCCGGTGAACGATACGCTCTTCGTCCTGAACGATGTGCTCGGGCTGGAGCGCTACAACAATCTTCCGGGTTATGCCGATGCCACCCCCGACATGATCGAGGCGATCGTCGGCGAGGCCGCCAAGTTGGCGGAGGAAGTGCTCTTCCCGCTCAATTATTCCGGCGATCAGGAAGGTTGCGTACGCCATGACGACGGCACGGTCTCGACGCCGAAGGGCTTCAAGGAAGCTTATCGCGCCTATCGCGAAGGTGGCTGGCTGGGTCTCGCCGTGCCGGAGGAATTCGGCGGGCAGGGACTTCCTTACGTGCTGCACTGCGCCGTCGGCGAATATACCTCCGCCGCCAACATGTCGCTGATGATGTATCCAGGCCTGACGCAGGGCGCGATCGCCGCCATCCTCGTGCACGGCTCCGACGCGCAGAAAAAGACCTATCTGCCTAACATGGTCGAGGGTACCTGGTCTGGCACCATGAACCTTACCGAACCGCACTGCGGCACCGATCTCGGCCTGCTGCGCACCAAGGCGGTCCCGCAAGCGGACGGCAGCTACAAAATATCGGGCCAGAAGATCTTCATCTCCGCCGGCGAGCATGACATGACGGACAATATCGTCCATCTCGTCCTCGCCCGCATCGAAGGTGCGCCCGAAGGCACCAAGGGCATTTCGCTGTTCATTGTGCCGAAGTTCCTCGTCAAGGAGGATGGTTCGCTTGGTGATCGCAATCCGGTCTCCTGCGGCGCGATTGAGCAGAAGATGGGCATCCATGGCAATGCCACCTGCGTCATGAACTATGATGAGGCCACGGGCTTCCTGATCGGCGCCGAGAACAAGGGCCTCAACGCCATGTTCGTCATGATGAACGAGGCCCGCCTCGCCGTCGGCCTGCAGGGCGTGTCGATTGCCGAGATCGCCTATCAGAATGCCGCCAACTATGCTCGCGAGCGCATTCAGGGCCGTTCGCTCACCGGCCCGAAGGTACCGGACAAAAAGGCGGACCCGATCATCGTCCATCCCGATATCCGCCGCGCGTTGATGACCATCCGCGCCTTCAACGAGGCCGGCCGCGCCTTTCTGCTCTGGACAGCGCTGAAATCCGATATCGCCCATCGCTCTCCGGACGAGAATGACCGGCAGGCGGCCGACGATATCCTGGGTCTTGTGACGCCGATCCTCAAGGGCGTCATGTCCGACAAGGGCTTCGAACACGCCGTCATGGCGCAGCAGATCTTCGGCGGCCACGGCTATATCGAGGAACACGGCATGAGCCAGTATGTCCGCGATGCCCGCATCGCCATGATCTACGAGGGCGCCAACGGTATCCAGGCGCTCGATCTTGTCGGCCGCAAGCTGGCGCAGAACGGCGGCCGCGCCGTCATGGCTCTCTTCAAGGAGATCGGCGATTTCTGCGAGGAGAACCGCAACGACGAGCGGATGGCCTTCTTCACCAAGCATCTGAAGAAGGGCTTGAACGATGTGCAGGCCGCGACCATGTGGTTCATGCAGAACGCCATGGCCAAGCCCGACAATGCCGGCGCCGGCTCGACCGATTACATGCACCTCTTCGGCCTCGTCGTCCTGGGCTATATGTGGGCGAAGATGGCCAAGGCGGCGCAGGCAGGTATTGCGGCTGGCGACAGCGCGCGCGAGGACTATCTGAAGAACAAGCTTGTCACGGCGCGATTCTATATGGAGCGCATCATGCCGGAAACGGCACTCCGCAAAGCGCGCATCGAAACCGGCGCCGACACGATGATGGAACTGGCGGCGGAAGCCTTTTGAGCAAGGCGGCGTTAGCTGCTGCAGGGAGATGAGACATGACCGAGGTTTTCATTTACGACCACGTGCGCACGCCGCGCGGGCGCGGCAAGAAGGATGGGTCGCTGCATGAAGTGCCGTCCGTGCGCCTTGCTGCCAAGACGCTGGAGGCACTGCGCGACCGCAACGGCCTCGACACCGAAACGGTTGACGACATCATCATGGGCTGCGTCGATCCTGTCATGGAAGCCGGCGCCGTCATCCCGAGAGGTGCCGCCTTCGAGGCAGGCTATTCCACCAAGGCCCCCGGCATGCAGATTTCCCGTTTCTGCGCCTCCGGCCTCGATGCGGTGAATTTCGGTGCGGCCAAAATCGCTCAAGGCGCCGACGATATCGTCATTGCCGGCGGTGTCGAAAGCATGTCGCGCGTCGGTCTTGGCATGTCCGGCGGTGCATGGTTCATGGACCCCTCCGTCAACTTCCCGGCCTATTTCATGCCGCAGGGCGTATCGGCCGATCTCATCGCCACCAAATACGGCTTCTCCCGCGATGATGTCGACGCCTATGCCGTCGAGAGCCAGAAGCGCGCCGCCAATGCCTGGGAGAAGGGCTATTTCAAGAATTCGGTCATTCCGGTGAAGGATATCAACGGCCTGACCATTCTCGACCGTGATGAGCATATGCGTCCCGGCACGGACATGCAGGCGCTCGCCTCGCTCAATCCTTCGTTCCAGCTGCCGGGCGAGATGGGCGGCTTCGAGGCCGTCGGTATTCAGGCGCATCCGGAAGTCGAGCGCATCAACTACGTCCATCATGCCGGTAACTCCTCCGGCATCGTCGATGGCGCCGCCGCCGTGCTGCTCGGCTCCAAGGCGGGCGGTGAGAGCATGGGCTTGAAGCCGCGCGGCCGCATCAAGGCTTTCGCCAATATCGGCTCCGACCCGGCACTGATGCTGACCGGCCCGGTCGATGTTACCGAAAAGCTCCTGAAGCGCACCGGCATGACGCTCGCCGATATCGATCTCTTCGAGCTGAACGAAGCTTTCGCCGCCGTCGTGCTGCGCTACATGCAGGCTTTCGAGATTCCGCATGACAAGATCAACGTCAATGGCGGCGCGATTGCCATGGGCCATCCGCTCGGCGCAACCGGCGCGATGATCCTCGGCACCGTGCTGGACGAGCTGGAACGCCGCGATCTCAACACTGCACTGGTCACGCTCTGCATCGGAGCCGGCATGGGCACCGCCACGATCGTCGAACGCGTCTGAGGGGGAGGAAACCAATGGCTTATACGAATTTCACCGTCGAAACCGACGCAGACGGCATTGCGCTCGTCACCTGGGACATGCCCGGCAAGTCCATGAACGTTTTCACCGCCGAGATCCTGGAAGAGCTGAACGCCATCGTCGACGCCACCGTCGCCGATGCGAGCGTCAAGGGTGTCGTCTTCACCTCGGGCAAATCCTCCTTCTCCGGCGGCGCCGATCTGTCGATGATCAAGTCGATGTTCTCCTTCTATCAGGAGGAGAAGGCGAAGGACCCGGCTGCGGCCGCGAAGAAGCTCTTCGATCTTGTCGGCCGCATGACCGGCCTGTTCCGCAAGCTCGAAACCTGCGGCAAGCCGTGGGTGTCGGCGATCAACGGCACCTGCATGGGCGGCGCTTTCGAGCTGTCGCTCGCCTGCCATGGCCGCGTCGCATCGAGCGCCAAGAGCGTCAAGATCGCGCTGCCCGAGGTCAAGGTCGGCATCTTCCCCGGGGCCGGCGGCACGCAGCGCGTCTCGCGTCTGGCGGATGCGCAATCCGCCCTGCAGATGATGACGACCGGCCAGTCGCTGACGGCGGCGCGTGCCAAGGCGATGAATCTCGTGCATCAGGTGGTCGAGCCGGATCAGCTGATCCCCGCCGCCAAGCAGATGATCAAGGATGGCCTGAAGCCGGTTGCCCCCTGGGACGAGAAGGGCTTCAAGGCACCGGGCGGCGGCATCTGGACGCCGGCTTCCGCCCAGCTCTGGCCGGCGGCACCCGCCATCCTGCGCCGCGAGACGGCGGGCAATTATCCGGCGGCACTCGCCATTCTCAAATGCGTCTATGAAGGCCTGCAGGTTCCCTTCGATACCGGTCTGAAGATCGAGCAGCGTTATTTCACCCATGTGCTGCAGACCACCGAAGCCTATTCGATGATCCGCTCGCTGTTCATCTCCATGCAGGAACTCGGCAAGGGCGCGCGCCGTCCGGCCGGGCAGCCGAAGACGGAGCTGAAGAAAGTCGGCGTCGTCGGCGCCGGCTTCATGGGCGCCTCCATCGCCTACGTCACCGCGGCCGCCGGTATCCCGGTCACGCTCATCGACCGCGACATCGAAGCCGCGATCAAGGGCAAGGGCGTCGGCGAAGGGCTGGTCAAGGATTCGATCGGTAAGGGAAGGCTGACGCAGGACGAGGGCGCGGCCCTTCTGTCCCGCATTACGCCCTCGGCCGATTACGCCGACCTGAAGGATGCCGATCTCGTCATCGAGGCTGTGTTCGAGGATCGCGAGGTCAAGAAGGCCGTCATCGGGGCCGTCGAAGCGGTGCTGCCCGCCGGCGCGGTCTTCGCCTCCAACACCTCGACGCTGCCGATCACGGGCCTTGCGAAAAACTCCAAGCGCCCGGCCGATTTCATCGGTGTGCACTTCTTCTCGCCTGTGGAGAAGATGATGCTGACCGAAGTCATTCTCGGCAAGGAAACTGGCGATCATGCGCTGGCCGTTGCGCTCGACTATGTCGCGGCGATCAAGAAGACGCCGATCGTCGTCAACGACACGCGCGGTTTCTTCGTCAATCGCTGCGTCTTCCGCTACATCCACGAAGCCTATGACATGCTGATCGAAGGCGTGCCTGCTGCGATGATCGAGAATGCCGCCAAGATGGCCGGCATGCCGGTCGGACCGCTGGCGCTGAACGACGAAGTCGCCATCGACCTCTCCTACAAGATCCTGAAGGCGACGGTTGCCGATCTTGGCGAGAGGGCTGTCGATCCGCGTCACATGCAGCTGATCAGCGGTCTCGTCGAAAGCGAGGGGCGCCTGGGCCGGAAGAACTCGGAGGGCTTTTACGATTATCCGCCGAAACCGGCGAAGAAATCGCTCTGGCCAGGCCTCAAGGATCTCTATCCGCAGAAGAAGGCCGATGATGTCGATGTCAACGTGCTGAAGCAGCGCTTCCTCGTCACCATCGCGCTGGAAGCTGCCCGCACCATCGAAGAAGGCATCGTCACCGATCCGCGTGAGGCCGATGTCGGCTCCATCCTCGGCTTCGGCTTTGCCCCCTATACCGGTGGCGCGCTGTCCTATATCGACGGCATGGGCGTGAAGGCTTTTGTGGAACTCTGCGAAAAGCTGGCCGCCGCCTATGGCTCGCATTTCCAGCCGACGGCGCTGTTGAAGGACATGGCCGCAAAGGACGAAACCTTCTATGGGCGCTTCGATCCCTACCGGGTCGCGAAGGCGGCGTGAGCCAACAAATCGTTGCTGACGACAAATAATGGGCCGCTCCTGTCGGGAGCGGCCCATTTCATTCGTCCTCTGCTTGAGTTCATCAAACCGAGGAAAGTGACATGATCGAGATCATCGGCAATCGTGACGAGGCAGCGGCCATCAACTCAGTGATCGCAAGCTGGGCTTCCGCTCTTGGCAACAAGGATGCGGCGGGCGCCGTCAGGCACCTGAGCGACGATATCATCAGCTTCACCCTGGCTGCACCATTGATGCACAAGGGTAAGGGCGAGAAAGGTTTGGAGAGCTGGTTTTCGACCTGGGAGGGGCCGATCGGGGGCGATGCCGTCGATGTCAGGCTCACCGTCGGAGGCGATGTCGCCTTTTGGACCGGGCTTGTGCATATGACCGGCAGGAAGACTGACGGCATCGAAGTCGATCTCTGGTTTCGCCAGACGCTCGGCCTCAGAAAAGAGGCCGGCATCTGGAAAATCGTCCACCAACATACGTCGGTGCCGTTTGCCATGGACGGTAGTGGTTTTGCCGAGCTTAGGCTCAAACCGTAAGATTTTACTTACGCAATGCTCAGGGGCTTTTCCCGACTGGATCGCAAGGCAACGACGCCCCAGCCGACGAGCAGAAGGATCGCCGCCGCGTAGATGTCGGCGGCCTCAGCAAAGCCGAGCGCCTTCGACAGGAAGCCGGCCAGTATGGCGGGCACGCTGAAGGCGAGATAGCTCTGGATGTAGAAGGCGGAGAGCAGCCCGGCGCGTTCGTCGGGCTTTGCCAGCGGCATGATGCTTCGAACCGTGCCGAGGAAGGCAGCTCCGAAGCCCGCGCCGGCAATCAGCGTTCCCGCGGCAAGGATCGGCACCTCAGCCGCATGCATACCGGCGATGACGGTCAATATGCCGAGCGTCATGGTCGGTATGCCGAACCCCATGATCGTGACCGCCGATCTCTTGCGCAGTAGGAACACCGCTGCTGCGCCGCTGATCGTCAAGGCTGCGACCACGGAGCCGCCGACCAGCGGCGCCGTGCTGCCGGTCGTCGCGCTGACCAGCGAAGGCACCAGCGATAAATAGAAGCCGGCGAGCGCCCAGACAGCGATATTGATCGGCGTCAGCGCCAGCAGCGTCCGGCGTGCCTGCTGGGGAACGGCGACTTCCGGCTTCAGCGACGCGAGTAGGCCGGCCCGCCGGCGCGTTGTTTCCGGCACCAGCCAGAGCAGCGCGGCTTGCAGCATCAGCAGGGCGAGTGTCACGACATAGACGAGCACGGTTGGAGCCGGCGCGAATTGGATCAGCAGGCTCGTGCCGAGCGCGCCGGCCGCCATACCGGCCAGCGGTGCAAGGCTGTTGGTGATCGATCCCCTGATCGGATCGAGATCGACCAGCGCAGCCCCGGTGGAACTGACCGCAGTGCCCGTTGCAAAACCCTGCACGATGCGGGCGGCAATCAGCCAATCCGGACCCTTGGCCATCAAAAATAGCGCTATCGCCACCATGTTGAGGAGGATCGAAGCGAAGATCACCGGGCGACGGCCGAGATGGTCGGAAATCGAGCCGACGATGAGCAGCGCGGCGAGAAGGGAAAAGGCATAGACGGCGAAGATCACCGTGAGCAGCACCGGCGAGAAGGCGAAGGCTTGCTGGTAAAGGCGGTAGAGAGGCGTGGGTGCGGAGGAGGCGGCCAGGAATAGGGCGCTGGTCGCAGCATAATAGAACGGCGCCAGGCGTCTGGCCGGTGAAATTGCTGTGCTGGCGGTGGAATCGAGCGGAGCCATCGACTATATCCTACCTAAAGCTAAAAGATTGCGTTAGGCGCATATAGGATGCCCGATGCACAAAAGCAAATAATTTGCGTTAGTGAATCGACCTGTGGTCGTTCGCGATCAGCAAAAGGGAAAGATTGGCAAAGGTTTATGGGCTACAGAGAAAATCCTCGTCCCGGCGGGCGCAGCGCCAGAGTGCAGGTGGCCGTGCATCAATCCGTCCGCGACATGCTTGCCGCGATGGATCGCGCCGACATCACCATCCCCTTGATCGCGCAGCGCGCCAAAGTGACGCCATCGACGATCTACCGCCGCTGGGGTGGCCTTCAGGAGCTTCTGGCCGACGTGGCGGCGTCGCGTCTGCAGCCGGAGGGCGAGCCCGCCAGGATCGGCAGCGCGCGCGAGGATCTGGAGGCCTGGGCCGAGCAATATGCCGACGAAATGGCCTCCGGGGTCGGCCGGCAGCTATTGCGTGATGTTCTCTCGGCGGCTGACTGCACGAATGCGGAAAAATGCTGCACCTACACGCGCACTCAGCTTGCCGTCCTCATCGCGCGGGCGGAGAAACGCGGCGAGCCCTTTCCGACCGAAGAGGAGCTGATGGATCATGTCATCTCGCCGATCATTTACCGCATCCTCTTCGACCGGGCGCCCGGCCCGGACCATGTCCGCAAGCTGATCGCGAAAGTGATGCCGGAGAGCGTAGTCAAGACCTGACACGCCGGCGGCAATGCTGGGCGACTCACTTGGGTCTCCGGGGCAGTTCTGGGGTTTTGGCTTCGTTGCTCGCAACTGACGAACAAGTGGTCGAGTATGTGCATGTTCAGATTGTCGTGACTGCAAAATTGCCGTGGGATATGCGTGCTCGGTCGAGGGTCGCCGTCGATTTCCTATTGAAAAATAAGGAAAAAGATGGTGCTAATCAGCATGGATGAATTCAACGGCAACGCGAAGGGGACTGCTCAATGCTTAATGAATTCAAGGCGTTTATCGCCCGTGGCAATGTCATGGATCTTGCGGTCGGCGTGATCATCGGCGGTGCTTTCGGCGGCATCGTGAAATCATTGGTTGACGATATCATCATGCCGGTCGTCGGTGCGATTTTCGGCGGCTTCGATTTCTCGAACTACTTCATCGGTCTTTCCTCGGCGGTCAATGCGCCGACGCTCGCCGCCGCCCGCGCCCAGGGCGCGGTTTTCGCCTACGGCAACTTCATCACCGTCCTCATCAATTTCCTCATCCTCGCCTGGATCATCTTTCTCATGGTCAAGGGCGTGAATGCGCTGCGCGCCCAGGTCGAGCGCAAGGAAGAAAAGGTTGCCGAGGCAGCACCGCCGCCGGCTGACGTTCAGCTCCTGACGGAAATCCGCGATCTTCTCGCCAAACGCTGACGCGTCTTCTTCAATTTCTTTTAAAGCCCCGTTCCGTAAGTGGGGCTTTATTCATCACCAAAATCGATCAGTCGCTAAGGCAAAGTCATGGGATTTGTTCGCCGCTCTGCTTTATGAAGGCGGAAACTGGAGACTTTGCATGTCGATACTGGATAGCCTCAGCCCGCGCGCGCTCGCAGCACCCGAAAGCGGGATCGTCGAAGTGGTCAATTATGCCCGCGGCCGTGAAGGCCTGCTGCCGCTCTGGGTCGGCGAGGGCGATCTGCCGACGCCGGATTTCATCAATCGCGCCGCCATGGCCTCGCTCAATGCCGGCGAGACATTTTATACCTGGCAGCGCGGCATTCCGGAACTGCGCCAGGCGCTGGCCGATTACTACGGCAGGCACTTCGGTACGTCGCTGCCGATGGAGAATTTCTACGTCGTCGGCTCCGGCATGCAGGCGATCCAGCTCTCCGTGCAGGCAATCACCTCTCCCGGCGACGAAATGGTCTATCTGTCGCCTGCCTGGCCAAATATCGCCGCCGCGCTGGAGATTGCAGGTGCCCGCTCCGTGCCCGTGCCGCTGCAGTTCGAACACGGCAAATGGTCGCTCGATCTCGAGCGCCTGGAGGCGGCGATCACGCCGAAGACCAAGGGTCTCTTCATCAATACCCCCTCCAACCCGACAGGCTGGACGGCAACCCATCAGGATCTCCGGGACATTCTGGCTCTGGCGCGCAAGCATGATCTCTGGATCATGGCCGACGAAATCTATGCGCTCTACTATTATGCCGGCGGCCGCGCGCCGAGCTTCCTGGATGTGAAGGAAGCCGACGACAAGATCATCTTCGTCAATTCCTTCTCGAAGAACTGGTCGATGACCGGCTGGCGCGTCGGCTGGATCGTCGCCCCCGCAGAGCTCGGGCAGGTAATCGAAAACCTCGTGCAATATTCGACATCGGGCGTCGCGCAATTCATGCAGCGCGGTGCGGTCGCCGCCCTGAACGAAGGCGATGACTTCGTTCGCGCCAACATCGCCAAGGCGACACGCTCGCGCGACATTCTCTGCGATGCGCTGATCGCCACCAATCGCGTGCAGACGCTGAAGCCGGATGGCGCGCTTTATTCGTTCCTCAGGATCGACGGTGTGACCGACAGCCGCAAGGCTGCCATCGACATCGTCGACAAGACCGGTGTCGGCCTGGCGCCCGGAACGGCGTTCGGTCTGGGCGGAGAGCTGTTCATGCGCGCTTGCTTCCTGCGCGATCCGGTGCAGGTTGCGGATGCTGCGGAGCGGTTGAGCCGGTATATTCTGGGGTTGTAGTCTTCCTCCTATGCATGGCCGAATGGAGCCTCGCTCAAAAGGCATCTTTTCGGTTGCCGCATCTTCGTCACCCCCCTCTGTACCTTTTGGGACATCTCCCGCACAAGGGGGGAGATCGTTAGGAGTTCGCAGCTGCTCGCGGCAATGCGATGCACTTCAGTCTCTGCAACTACGATATTGGTTTGAGGTGGGTCGGTGCTGCGGGTTACCAATCTCCCCCCTTGTGGGGGAGATGTCACGAAGTGACAGAGGGGGCACACTCTCCGTATTACGCAATACCATCGATCTATAAAATGCAATCGATCCGCGAAAGCCCAGCCTAACCATCCCCGCAATCTTTCCCGCGTACCCGTCCGCTTTTAATCAGTTTCGCAGGAGAAGCGGCCTCATATGGTCTCGATAAGACTTGGCGGGGACGCGAAGAATGACGGTGTTGGTGACGGGCGGAGCCGGTTATATCGGCAGTCACATGGTCTGGAGGTTGCTGGATTCGGGCGAGGACGTGGTGGTCCTCGATCGCCTGTCGACCGGATTTCGCTGGGCGGTTCCACCGGCGGCTCGCTTCTATCTCGGCGATATCGCCGATGAAGCGCTGTTGCGGACGATTTTCGCTGAAAACGACATAGAGGCCATCATCCACTTCGCCGGCTCGGCCGTCGTCCCGGTGTCGATTGAGGATCCTCTTTCCTACTACGAGAACAATACCGGCAAGACCCATATTTTAATGAGCGCCGCGGTCAGGGCCGGCATCCGCCATTTCGTCTTTTCCTCCACAGCCGCCGTCTACGGTCAGCAGCCTGCGGACCGGCCGGTCGGCGAAGACGCGCCGTTGCGGCCGGAATCGCCCTACGGCCAGTCCAAGCTGATGTCTGAGCTGATGCTGCGCGATGCTGCCTCCGCCTATCATTTCCACTATGTCGCGCTGCGCTATTTCAACGTCGCCGGAGCCGATCCCAAGGGGCGGGCCGGTCAGTCGACCGATGGCGCCACTCATCTCATCAAGGTCGCCTGCGAGGCGGCCCTTGGCCGCCGCCCCCAAGTAACCATTTACGGCACGGATTACGCGACGCATGACGGCACGGGCGTTCGCGACTACATCCATGTCAGCGATCTCGTGGACGCGCATCTTGCGGCCTTGCGGCATCTGCGCGATGGCGGCCGCTCACTGGTTGCCAATTGCGGCTATGGCCAGGGCTATTCCGTGCTTGATGTGCTCAACATGGTCATGCGCGTCCATGGTCGTGCCTTCCGCATCCACATTGCTCCGCGGCGCGCCGGCGATATGGCCAGTATCGTCGCCGATGCGACGCTTGCCCGTCGCGAACTGGGATGGACGCCGAAATACAATGATCTGGAAATGATCGTGCGCTCCGCGCTGGATTGGGAGCTTCGCCTTGCCGAACGTGCGGGCTTCGATGCTGCCGGCGTTAACCGGGTCTACGCTGCTCCAAGCATGCTGTAACGGGATCGGCAATCTCAGCTTTCCGGGCGTCTCCATGGCCCCAGAAAGGCCGGCGCATTCTTGCGCACGGCCTCTGCCAAGAAGTCGATAACGGTGCGCACGCGCGGCGACTGGCGCAGGTCGCGGTGGCAGGTGATCCAGTAGTGGCGCCTGAGATCCACCTCTTGCGGTAGAACGACCTGCAGATCCGAATGCTTGCCGGCGATGAAAAACGGCAGCACGCAAAGACCCTGACCGTTCTTCGTCGCTGTCAGCTGTGCAAAGATGCTGGAACTCTGGAATTGCGGTCTGATGCGCGGATGGACGTCGTCGAGATAGTCCAGGCCTGGCGCGAAGATCATGTCCTCGATATAGCCGATGAAGGCAAAATCCGGCAGGTGGTCGCGGCTTTCGATCGGCGGATGGCGGGCGAGATAGTCACGCGATCCGTAGACCTGCAGATGATAGTCGGTGAGCTTCTCGGTGAAGTAGGGGCCGGCCTTCGGTGGGTCGAGCACCACGACGATATCGGCTTCCTTGCGCGAGAGCGACATGATCTGCTGGATGGTGATCAGCTCCAGGGAAATATTCGGATGTCTGGCGGCGAATTCCGGCAGGACGCCGGTGAAGAAGAAGTTTGAAAAGCCCTCCGGCGCGCTGATGCGCACAACACCCCGTTGTGCCGCCGATCCGGCCGTAAGATCGGCGCGAAGACGTTCCGTTTCCTGCTCCATGTGCTCGGCCGTATCGACGAAACGCTGGCCCATGCTGGTCAGCATGTAACCGCGCGGATTGCGCTCGAAGAGCTTGACCTTCAAGGAAAACTCCAGCCGGTCGATGCGGCGCGAGACCGTGGCGTGGCTCGTGCGCAATTGCCGCGCCGCGGTCGAAAGCTGTCCGGTTCGCGCGACGGCGAGGAAAAACTGCAGATCATCCCACGTAAAATGCGGCGTGCGCTTCATTCCTCTCTCCTCTGTTCAAAAATGAACAGACACTGTTTGGAATTAGTTACAATCTCGACTTGCGTCAACGCGCGAATTCCGTGATCCTGCCGATCGGAAAAAGTCGTTTCGAGGAAAGCGGCTGGCCAATTTTGAACAGATTCGTTTTTGCCAAATCTCTGGGAGGAGAGGATATGCGAAAGAGTCTCATTGCATCCCTTGCATTGCTGCTTGCAACGAGCACAGCGGCTTTCGCCGCCGGCGCGGCCAATGGTTTCGTAAAGATCGGCATCCTTAACGACCAGTCCGGCGTGTATGCCGACTTCGGCGGCAAGTCGTCGGTCGAGGCCGCCAAAATGGCCGCCGAAGATTTCGGTGGCAAGGTTCTCGGCGTGCCGATCGAGATCATCGATGCAGATCACCAGAACAAGCCTGATATCGCCTCGAACATCGCCCGCCAGTGGTATGACCAGGACAAGGTCGATGCCATCATGGAGCTGACGACCTCGTCGGTTGCGCTCGCCGTGCAGGCTGTTGCCAAGGAGAAGAAGAAGATCGACATCGTCACCGGCGCCGCCACGACCGATCTCACCGGTAAGCAATGTTCGCCCTACGGCTTCCATTGGGCCTATGACACGCATGCCCTCGCCGTCGGCACCGGCGGCGCGCTCGTCAAGCAGGGCGGCGATACCTGGTTCTTCCTGACCGCGGACTATGCTTTCGGCTATTCGCTCGAGCAGCAGACCAGCGATTTCGTCAAGGCCAGCGGCGGCAAGATCCTAGGCTCCGTCCGCCATCCGCTGTCGACGAATGATTTCTCGTCCTTCCTGCTGCAGGCGCAGTCGTCTGGCGCCAAGGTCATCGGCCTTGCCAATGCCGGCCTCGACACATCAAACGCTATCAAGCAGGCGTCGGAATTCGGCATCACCCAGGGCGGCCAGCATCTGGCGGCATTGCTCTTCACGCTCGCCGAAGTTCATGGCCTCGGGTTGAAGGCGGCGCAAGGCCTGACGCTGACGGAAGGCTACTACTGGAACCTCGACGACAAGAGCCGTGAATTCGGCAAGCGCTTCTTTGCCCGTACCGGCAAGATGCCGAACATGGTCCATGCCGGCACCTATTCCGCTGTCATGCAATATCTGAAGGCGGTGCAGAAGGCGGGTACGGACGATACCGAGGCCGTCGCCAAAGAACTGCATGAAATGCCGGTCGATGACTTCTTCGGTCGCGGCGGCACGGTCGGTGCAAACGGCCGCATGATCCACGACATGTATCTGCTTCAGGTCAAGAAGCCAGAAGAGAGCAAGGAGCCGTGGGATTACTTCAACGTGCTGGCGACGATCCCGGGCAAGGAAGCCTATATCGACCCAGCCAAGAGCGGCTGCGATCTCGTCAAGCAATAGGGCTCGGACCGGCCCATGGCGATGTCAGCGACACATCTGCACGAAGAGCCCCGGGTGGTCTTGTCCGCCCGGGGACTGCGTCGCGATTTCGGCGGATTCACCGCCGTCAAGAATGTCGATCTCGACGTGCATTATGCCCGCGTCCACGCGCTGATCGGCCCGAACGGTGCCGGCAAGACCACGGTGTTCAACCTGCTCACCAAGTTCCTGCAGCCGACGCATGGCACGATCACGCTGCTCGGCACCGATATCACGAGGACCAGGCCGGACAAGGTCGCGCGCATGGGCCTCGTGCGTTCCTTCCAGATTTCGGCCGTCTTTCCGCATCTGACGGTGCTGGACAATGTCCGCGTCGCTCTGCAGCGGCCAAACAATCTCGCCCACCAGTTCTGGCGGCCGCTGTCTGCTCTCGACGGTCTCAACGCCCGCGCCGAACAGCTCATCGCCTCTGTCGGCCTTTCGAAGGAGCGGGATGCCATCGCCGCCGATCTTTCCTATGGCCGCAAGCGCGTGCTGGAGATCGCAACGACGCTCGCGCTCGATCCGAAGGTGCTGCTGCTCGACGAGCCGATGGCCGGCATGGGGCTGGAGGATGTGAACACCGTCTCCGGCATCATCCGCGATGTCGCGCGCGATAGGGCCGTGCTCATGGTGGAGCACAATCTCTCGGTCGTTGCCGATATCTGCCATCATGTCACGGTTCTGCAGCGCGGCGAGATCCTTGCTCAGGGCGATTATGCGACGGTCGGCCGCGACCCGCGTGTCCGCGAAGCCTATATGGGCACGGAGGAGGTTTGACCATGGCGCCGCTTCTGGACGTTCAGGGCCTCAATGCCTGGTATGGCGAAAGCCACATCCTGCATGGCGTCGATATGCGCGTGGGCGAAGGCGAAACCGTCACGATCCTTGGCCGCAACGGCGTTGGCAAGACGACGACGCTGCGCACCATTGTCGGCATCGTCCGCGCCCGCAAAGGCAGGATCGCTTTCGCCGGCAAGGACATGATGCAGGTGCCGCTGCACAAGACGGCGCATCAGGGCATCGGTTTCGTGCCGGAGGAGCGCGGCATCTTCTCCACGCTCAGCGTCTATGAGAATCTGATGCTGCCGCCGGTCGTGGCATCGGGCGGCATGACGCTCGACGAGATCTTCGAGCTCTTTCCCAATCTGCATGAGCGGCGCAACAGCGTCGGCACCAGGCTTTCTGGCGGTGAGCAGCAGATGCTTGCCATGGCCCGTATCCTGCGCACTGGCGTTCGCATGATGCTGCTCGACGAGCCTACCGAGGGTCTGGCCCCCGTCATCGTCCAGCGCATCGGCGAAGTCCTGCAGAAGCTGAAGGGTCGCGGTATGACCATCCTGCTCGTCGAGCAGAATTTCCGTTTTGCCAGCCGCATCGCCGATCGTTTCTATGTGATGGATCACGGCCAGATGGTTTCGGAATTCCCGGTCGGCGAACTCACAGAGCGCATGGATATGCTCCACAAGGTTCTGGGGGTCTGAACCATGACGATGATATTCGGCATCCCCGCCCAGGCGCTTCTCGGTCAATTGCTGATCGGGCTCATCAACGGCTCCTTCTATGCGTTGCTAAGTCTCGGTTTGGCGATCATCTTCGGCATGCTGCGGGTGATCAATTTCGCCCATGGCGCGCTTTATATGCTCGGCGCCTTCACCGCCTATCTGCTGCTGGCCTATGCCGGCATCGGCTATTGGCCGGCCCTCCTTCTGGCGCCGCTGATCGTCGGCCTGTTCGGGGCACTGGTCGAACGGCTCTGCCTGCGCCAGCTCTACAAGATCGATCCGCTTTATGGATTGCTCTTCACCTTCGGCATGGCCCTGACGATCGAGGGAGCCTTCCGCTATCTTTATGGATCTTCCGGCCAGCCCTATGCCGTTCCGACGGAGTTGGCGGGCGCGAAAAATATCGGGTTCATGTTCCTGCCCGTCTATCGCGGCTGGGTGGTCATCGCCTCGCTGATCGTCTGCATCGGCACCTGGCTGCTGATCGAGAAGACCAAGCTCGGCGCCTATCTGCGCGCCGCGACCGAGAATTCCACACTTGTGCAGGTGTTCGGCGTCAACGTGCCGGTGCTTCTGACGCTCACCTATGGCTTCGGCGTGGCGCTTGCCGCCTTTGCCGGCGTGCTGGCCGCACCGATCTATCAGGTTTCGCCGCTGATGGGATCGAACATGATCATCATTGTCTTCGCCGTTGTCGTCGTCGGCGGCATGGGCTCGATCATGGGGGCGATCGTCACTGGCTATATGCTCGGGATTGCCGAAGGCCTGACCAAGGTCTTCTATCCGGAAGCCTCCAACATCGTCATCTTCGTCATCATGGCGATCGTGCTGCTAATAAGGCCGGCAGGCCTCTTCGGTCGGGATGCGTGACATGGCTGGATTGATCACATCGAAACCGCAAACACAGCCGACCCTCTCGATCCAGAAGCTGTTGCTGATCCTTGGCCTCGTCGGGCTGATATGGGCGCCGTTCTTCATCTACCCGATCTTCGTCATGAAGGTGCTCTGCTTCGCGCTTTTCGCCTGCGCCTTCAATCTGCTGCTCGGCTATGCCGGTCTGCTCTCCTTCGGTCACGCCACCTTCTTCGGCGGTGCGGCCTATTTCACGGCCTATACGGTGAAGGAATGGGGTGTTCCACCCGAACTCGGCATCCTGATCGGCGTTGCCGGTGCTTCGCTGCTCGGCCTGGTCATGGGTTTCGTCGCCATCCGCCGGCAGGGCATCTATTTCGCCATGATCACGCTGGCGCTCTCCTACATGTTCTATTTCTTCTGCCTGCAGGCGAAGTTCACCCAGGGGGAAGACGGCATCCAATCGGTGCCGCGCGGCTATCTTCTCGGAGTTCTCGATCTCAATAACTCCTTCAACATGTATTACTTCGTTCTCGCCGTGTTTCTGATCGGCGTGCTGATCACCTGGCGCTTCATCAATTCTCCTTTCGGCATGATCCTGAAATCGATCCGGGAGAACGAGCAGCGGGCGATCTCGCTCGGCTATTCCGTGGCGCATTACAAGCTCGGCGCCTTCGTCATGTCGGCGGCGCTTGCGGGGCTTGCCGGCGCTGTCAAGGCGCTGGTCTTTCAGTTTGCGACGCTCACCGACGTCGCCTGGCAGATGTCCGGCGAGGTCATCCTCATGACGCTCCTCGGTGGCATCGGCACGCTGATCGGTCCGATTTTCGGAGCGGGATTGGTCGCGACGCTGGAGAATTATCTCGCAACTTCGGAATTCCCGGTCACCATCATCACCGGTATCGTCTTCATGGTTTGCGTCCTGCTTTTCCGCCGCGGCATCGTCGGCGAATTCTATGCCTCGCGGCTGGGACGGAAACTGGGTTTCGAATATCGGCGGTAAAGATCAAGCCTATGCTTTTTTGCTATACACCCCCTCATCCCAGCCCTTTCTCCGAGGGGAGAGGGGGTGTTGCTCCAGAAAATCGGCGGACTAGTAGCCGCGGCAAATGCCGAAATGGTCCCCTCTCCCCCCGGGGAGAGGGTTAGGGCGAGGGGGCATGCCAATGGATCGCTTCGACTACATTATCATCGGGGCCGGGAGCGCCGGATGTGTGCTCGCCAACCGGCTTTCGGCCGACCGCAACAACAGGGTTCTGCTGCTGGAAGCCGGCGGCAATGACAATTACCATTGGATCCACATCCCGGTCGGCTATCTCTATTGCATCAACAACCCCCGCACCGACTGGTGTTTCACCACGTCGCCGGAAGCGGGGCTGAATGGCCGTTCGCTGAACTATCCGCGCGGCAAGGTGCTCGGCGGCTGCTCCTCCATCAACGGCATGATCTACATGCGCGGCCAGGCGCGCGACTACGATCTCTGGCGCCAGCTCGGCTGCGCCGGCTGGGGCTGGGACGATGTGCTGCCCTATTTCATCAAGTCCGAGGACCACTATCGCGGCAAGGACGAGATGCACGGCACTGGCAGCGAATGGCGGGTCGAGAAGGCGCGTGTGCGCTGGGCCGTGCTCGATGCCTTCCAGGCTGCGGCCAAGGAGGCCGGCATCCCCGAAACGGCGGATTTCAATCGCGGCAACAATGAAGGCTCAGGCTATTTCGACGTCAACCAGCGCTCCGGCATCCGCTGGAATACGACGAAGGCCTTCCTGCGCCCGGCGATGAAGCGCGGCAATCTCACCGTCTACACCAAGGCTCAGGTCCGCCGCCTGATCGTCGAGGGCGATGCCGTCACAGGCGTCGAATTCCAGCATAACGGCGTGGCGAAGCGCGCCCGTGCAAACAAAGAAACCATTCTGTCGGCCGGTTCCATCGGCTCCCCGCATATTCTCGAACTGTCGGGCATCGGCCAGGGCGATGTGCTCAGCAAGGCCGGCATCGAGGTCGTGCGAGAGGTGAGGTCCGTCGGCGAAAACCTGCAGGATCACCTGCAGCTTCGCCTTGCCTACAAGGTGACGGGCGTTCCCACATTGAACGAGAAGGCGACGAGCCTCATCGGCAAGGCGGCGATCGGCCTCGAATATCTGGTTCGCCGCTCAGGGCCGATGGCGATGGCGCCGAGCCAGCTCGGCATCTTCACCCGCTCCGGTCCGGACAAGGAAACGCCGGATTTGCAGTATCATGTGCAGCCGGTCTCGCTCGATAAGTTCGGCGATCCCGTTCATCCCTTTCCGGCGATCACCGCCAGCGTCTGTAATCTCCGCCCTGAGAGCCGCGGCTCGGTGCATGTGCGCAGCCCCGATTTCGCCATGCAGCCGGCCATCAGCCCCAACTATCTTTCCGCAGCTCGCGACCGGGAGATCGCCGTGCGCTCCATTCGCCTGACGCGGCGGATCGTGGCGCAGCCGTCTTTCGCCCGGTTCCGGCCGGAGGAGTTCAAGCCGGGGCCGGCCTACGAGACGGATGCCGATCTGGACCATGCCGCCGGCGATATCGGCACGACCATCTTCCATCCGGTCGGCACATGCCGCATGGGCGGCGACGCGCAAAGCGTCGTCGATCCCCGGCTGCGGCTGCGGGCGCTCGCAGGGCTGCGCATCGCCGACGCTTCCGTCATGCCGTCGATCACATCGGGCAATACCAATTCGCCAACCATCATGATCGCCGAAAAGGCCGCTGAAATGATCCTTGCCGATAACAGATGAATCTCTGAGGATTGATAGCTGCAAGGACAGGAGATTTGCATGAACAGCACGGACGAAGTCATCATCGAGCGGCGCGGATCGGCCGGCATCGTCAGGCTCAACCGTCCGAAGGCGCTGAACAGCCTGACATTGCCGATGGTGCGCATCATTGCTTCTGCATTGAAGGACTTCGCCGTCGATCCCGCGGTTGCGAGCGTCATCGTCACGGGCGAGGGAGAGCGCGGGTTCAGCGCCGGCGGCGATATCCGCCTGCTGCACCGGAGCGGCAAGGAAGGCAGCGATGAAGCGGAAACCTTCTGGCGCGAGGAATTCCGGCTCAATCATGCCATTTCGCGCTACTCCAAGCCTTATGTCGTGCTGATGGACGGCATCACCATGGGCGGCGGCGTCGGTCTTTCGGCGCATGGCAGCCATCGCGTCGTCACCGAGCGCACGCGTCTTGCCATGCCCGAAACCGGCATCGGCTATTTCCCGGATGTTGGCGCCACCTGGCTGCTGCCGCGCGCACCGGGCGAAGCCGGCACCTGGATGGGGCTGACCGGCCTGACCGTCGAGGCGGCCGACGTTATCCATGCAGGCTTCGCCGATCACTATGTGATGTCCTCCGCGCTGCCGGCTCTCATGGATGCGGTAGCAGCGCTGCCCACCGTTGCTTCCGCCGCAGACGTGCATGCTCTCATCAGGACGATGGCAGCCGATGCTGGCGAAAGCCGGCTTGCGGCAAACCGCGATATGATCGATCGGGCGTTTTCAGCAGACACGGTGGAAGGGATACTGGCGGCATTGGCCGATGAGCCCGGAGAATTTGCCGAAGAAGCCGCTGGCGTGATCGCCAGCCGTTCGCCGACCAGCCTGAAGCTGACCTTGCGGCTGCTGAGGGCAGGGCGTACGAGCGCCAATCTTGCCGAATGCCTCAATCGTGAACTCGGCGCCTGCAGGGGCATATTGTATAATCACGATTTCTACGAGGGCGTGCGCGCCGCTGTTATCGACAAGGACCGCAATCCGAAATGGTCTCCGGCGAGTCTTGCCGAAGTGACCGTTGCCGATCTCGACCGCTTCTTCGTGCCGGCGCAGCCGCCGCTTTTCGCGAGCTAGACCGGTTCAGAGCGTCACGGGATTCTGAATCGGTTTATCTCACTACTTTGAGCGATTTCGGAACGGGAAGCCGATCTGCACTTTCCCGGAGTTGCTTCAACCGATCATGGGAGGAAAACATCATGACACGGATTGCATTCATCGGCCTTGGCAACATGGGCGGCCCGATGGCCGCCAATCTCGTCAAGGCGGGCCATGCCGTTACCGGTTTCGATCTCTCGCATGATGTGCTGAAGGCTGCCGAAGCATCGGGCGTGAGGGCGGCCAATGTGCTGACCGAGGCTTTGGCCGATGCGGAAGTGGTCGTGACAATGCTGCCGAAGGGCCAGCACGTCCTGACCGTATGGACCGACGTTCTGCGCTCGGTACCCAAGGGAACCCTGGTGATCGACAGCTCCACCATCGATGTCGACAGTGCCCGCAAGGCGCATGCCATGGCAGGCGATGCCGGCTGCCTCTCGCTCGATGCGCCGGTGTCCGGCGGCACGGGCGGTGCCGCCGCCGGTACTCTGACTTTCATGGCCGGCGGCTCGACCGAGAGCTTCGCGGCCGCGAAGCCGCTGCTTGAGGTCATGGGGAAGAAGATCGTCCATTGCGGCGATGCCGGCGCCGGCCAGGCGGCGAAGATCTGCAACAACATGGTCCTCGGCATCTCCATGATCGGCGTCTGCGAAGCCTTCGTGCTTGGCGAAAAGCTTGGCCTCTCTCACCAGGCCCTCTTCGATGTCGCCTCGACCTCTTCCGGCCAGTGCTGGTCGATCAATACCTATTGCCCCGTGCCCGGCCCGGTTCCGACCTCGCCTGCCAATAATGACTACAAGCCCGGCTTTGCGGCGGCGCTGATGCTCAAGGATCTGCGGCTATCTCAGGAAGCGGCACTCTCCAGCGGCGCATCGACACCTCTGGGCGCGGAAGCGGCGCAGCTCTATGCGCTCTTCGAAAAGCTCGGCAACGGCGACCGCGATTTTTCGGCAATCATCGAGATGTTTCGCGAGGCGAAGTGAGGGTGGCTGGATAGTTGGACGGGTGTGGGTTTGCCCCTCAACCCGGCCCTCTTCCGCTCGCGGGGAGAGGGGGGAGTTGTGCCACGAGCGGCTCCCGGTTGAGAGAAGGAAGGCCTACTGCTTTGTGGGGTCGTCCCCCTCGCCCCGCTTGCGGGGAGAGGGTTAGGGTGAGGGCTAGGCGCGAAGCTGAGGCATCAAAGAGCATGCCTGACCTGCCGACCTCGATTGCTGCAACTCACCGCCACATGCCCCGCATGCGCGCACCCATATCGACGCGCACCTCTCGCGCCCGAATGGCGGCTGCGCTTTCGGCCCGCGCTTGCGGCCAGCCGCAAACCTCGAAGAACTGCAGCAACGTCGCCGGGATGAAGCGGGTGCGCGAGGCGAAGACATGTTTGTCGCCCTGCGCATGCTGGCCATGCACGAAGAAGCGCTGCGGAATGACGAGATCGAGATTGTCCTTCGCTCGCGTCATGGCGACGTAGAGCAGCCGACGCTCCTCCTCGATCTCGGCGGATGATCCGACGGCGAGATCGGCGGGTATGCAGCCGTCGACGGCGTTGAGGATGAAGACTTTCGTCCACTCCTGACCCTTGGCGGAATGGATTGTCGAAAGGATCAGATAGTCCTCGTCGAGCAGCGGCACGCCGGCCTGATCGCTGGTCGCATCGGGCGGATCGAGCGTCAGTTCGGTAAGGAAACGCTCGCGCGAACCGTAGCCCGCGGCGATCTGTTCGAGCTGGACGAGATCTGCCTGGCGGGTCGCGGCATCCTCATGCGCGCGCTCCAGATACGGCTCGTACCATTGCCGAACCAGGCCGATTTCAGCCGGCCAGCCGGCCTTGCCGCTTTTGACCTCCCGCATCGTCTCGACAAAGGCGGCCCAGTCGTCTCCCGTGCGCGGCGGCGGCGGAAGCTCGGCAAGGGCCGTGATCGGGCTCGCCTCTTCGCCGATCTGGTCGAGCACGCGCTGCGCGGTGGAAGGGCCGACGCCGGGCAGGAGCTGCATCAGGCGGAACCCCGCCACACGGTCGCGCGGATTCTGGGCGAAGCGCAGCGCCGCCAGCATGTCCTTGACATGGGCGCTGTCGAGGAATTTCAGCCCGCCGAACTTGACGAAAGGAATGTTGCGGCGCGTGAGTTCCACTTCCAGCGGGCCGCTATGGCTTGAGGTGCGGAAGAGCACCGCTTGCTGCTTGAGCCTCGCGCCGCCCTCGCGATTTTCCAGCACCTGGTCGGCGATGTAGCGCGCCTGGTCGGCCTCGTCGCGCACTGTCACCAGCCGCGGCCGCTCTGGGCTTCGCCGCTCGGTGCGCAGGTTCTTGGTGAAGCGCTCGGAGGCAAGATCGATCACGGCGTTGGCGGCAGCCAGGATCGGCTGCGTCGAGCGGTAATTGCGATCGAGCGTGACGATATCGGCCGATGGCGTGAAAGCCTTGGGGAAATCGAGAATGTTGCGTACGGTCGCGGCGCGGAAGGAATAGATCGACTGCGCGTCGTCGCCGACGACGGTCAATCCCCGGCCATCCGGCTTCAAAGCAAGCAGTATGGAAGACTGCAGCCGGTTGGTGTCCTGATATTCGTCGACGAGCACATGGTCGAACCGGCTGCCGATATCCCCGGCGATCAGCGGCTCCTGCAGCATATGCGCCCAATAGAGCAGCAGATCGTCGTAATCGAGCACGTTCTGCGCCTGCTTCGCCTCGACATAACAGGCGAAGAGATCGCGCAGCTGCTGCTCCCACATGGCGCACCAGGGAAAGAAGTCGCGCAGCACACCGTCGAGCGGCGCTTCGGCATTGACGGAGCGCGAATAGATGGCAAGGCAGGTCGCCTTGGTCGGGAAGCGGTTTTCGGTCTTGGAAAAACCGAGGTCATGACGCGCAAGGTTCATCAGGTCGGCACTGTCTTCGCGGTCGTGAATCGTGAAGGCCGGGTCGATGCCGATCTGTTCTGCATAATCCCGCAGCAGGCGAGCACCGATGCCGTGGAACGTACCCGTCCAGGCAAGCGCGTCGGGGGTGATGCCGGCATTCGCTCCCAGTACCTCGCGGCAGATGCGCTCGACGCGGCGGCCCATTTCGGCGGCGGCGCGGCGCGAGAAAGTCATCAGCAGGATGCGGCGCGGATCTGCGCCTTTGACGATCAGATGTGCGACACGATGGGCAAGCGTGTTGGTCTTGCCGGAGCCGGCCCCGGCGATGACAAGCAGCGGCCCGGCTATATGGCTGTTGCCCTCCGTCGTGCCATGCTCCACCGCCAGCCGCTGCTCCGGGTTTAGTTTTTCCAGATAGGCGGCGGTCATCAATTCTCCTGGATGGACGGGGCTTCCTGGCGGTGCACGACGAATCGCGGGTGCGGAAAAATATGTGCGTTCTATGGATGTTCCGAATCGCCGAAGCCTGTCAAGTTTCATCGGACCCGCACGGAGATGTGACCTTTCGCGCAAGAATCTTATCCGGATTTGGCCGGATGCAGCTCGAAAAGGACTTTCTTCGTACTTATCTATCGTTTTGGCGCGGTATTTTGAGTTCGCAGTGCGTAGAGTGAAGGTTTCCGAACATGAACGAAACGATCGCCATCGGCCTGCGTCTGCCTGGCGGACTGGTGGCTTTACCGGACGGGCGCCTCGCGCTTGTCGAAATGGATGCCAGCCGCCGCTGCCTGAAGCTTTTCGACTCAAGCGGCGCATCTGAGGAAGTTTGTCGGATCGGCGGCACTCCGGCGGGGGTTGCGGTCGATGGGAATGGGTGCTTCTGGGTGGCCGGCGGGCCGGAGAGTTCCATTCTCAGGCTCTCGCCGCAGGGACGGGTCCTTCAGGTGATAGAGGGCGGCGCAGACGGTCCGTTTCTCCATCCGAATGCTCTTGCCTTCGGGCCTGACGGCCTGCTTTACATGACCGATTCCGGCATCCGCCTCGCCGATCTTCTGGAAGGTGGCCACGTTCATCCCGACTTCTTCAAGGCGGCCTATAACGGTCGTGTTTATCAGATCGATCCGGCGGAAGGCCGGGTCATACGTGTTCTGGCCGCGGGTCTGCTGCTTGCCGGCGGCATTGCTTTCGATGCTGACGGGTTGCTTTACTACAGCGAAACGCTCACTGGAAAAATCTACCGGCAGGTAGTCGGCGGACGGCATGAGACGTTTGCGCAATCGATGACGTCGCCCGCCGTAAACGTGCTGCGCGGACCGTCCGGCTTGGCGTTTGATCGCAGCGGCGTGCTCTACTGCGCCATGTACGGTCTGGGCGAAATCTGCCTGATCGATACGGAGGGCAGGATGGCGGGCCATATCCGCACGAATGGAGCGCGGTCGGGAAATATCGCCTTCACCGTCGATGGCAAGCACCTGCTCGTCAGCGAGCAGGAAAAGGGTGTCGTTGAGAAGATAACGGCACCGCGTCCAGGGCTGCCGCTGCATATGCCGTCCATTTCCTGAAGCGCTTCGCCGTCCTTCAGACCAGCTCCTTGCGCCTTGGAACGATTTCAGCAAAACCGCCGCGCATTTTGGTGCGAGACGCTCCCGTCCGGCTGATGGACATGCCCGGCGGGCGGGCATGTCCCGTTTCTATAGATCCTGCAGCTTATTCCGCCGCAGGAATCTGCTTGTCCTTGCCGGACTTGCCGTCCGCGGGCTTGCCATCGTTGGCGATGACCTTGGCATGGCGGCGGCGCCAGTCGCCGAGGAAGAGCAGGATCGGCGCTGCGATGAAGACCGACGAGGCGCCAGCCACGAGGATGCCGAACACCATCGGGATCGCGAAGCTGGAGACGGCGCTTCCGCCCCAGATCGCCATCGGCACCAGCGCCAGGAAGGCGGTGGCGTTGGTATAGAGGCTTCGCGCCAGGGTCTCGTTGATCGACTTGTCGATGATATCTCGCAGCGGCATCGACTTGTAGAGCCGCATGTTCTCGCGCATGCGGTCATAGACCACGACCTTGTCGTTCACCGAATAACCGACGAGCGTCAGGATCGCGGCGATGGCCGTCAGGTTGAAATCGAGGCCGGTGATCGCGAAGAAGCCGATCGCCTTGGTAACGTCGAGCACCAGCGTGACGATAGCGCCGACCGCGAACGGCCATTCGAAACGGTACCAGATATAGAACAGCATCGCCAGGCTGGCGATCACGACCGAGAGGATACCGGCCCAGGCAAGCTCGCCCGAGACCTTCGGACCGATGACGTCGATGCCTTCGATGGTCGCGCTCGGGTCGATCTTAACGATTTCGGCCTTGAGCTTGGTCACGGCCGCCGTCTGCGCCTCTTCGCCGCCATCCTGGCGCTGGGCACGAACAAGGATGCTGTTGTTGTCGCCGAAGGACTGCAGCGCGATTTCGCCGAGGCCGAGCGTGTTCAGGCCGGCGCGGAACGTCGACAAATCGGCGGCGTCCTTGGTTTTGACCGACATCTGGATGCCGCCTCGGAAATCGACGCCGTAATTGAGGCCCGGATGGATGAACAGGACCACCGAGGCGATCGACAGGATCGCCGAGACGGTGACGCCGAAGAAGCGGGCCTTCATGAACTGGATGTGCTTGTCATAGGGGCTGAAGGGGATCAGCGGCCTGATGTTGACCACCTTCAGCTTGCGGCGACGGGTGATGGCGATCATCACGACGCGCACGAAGGCGACGGAGGTGAACATAGAGATGATGAGGCCGAGACCCATGGTTACGGCAAAGCCGCGAACCGGGCCGGAGCCGAAGTAGAACAGGATGGCGGCGGCGATCAGGGCCGTCATGTTGCCGTCGATAATCGTGGAATAAGCTTTCTTGAAGCCGTTATCGATAGCGGCGAAGGCGCTGCGGCCCTTGCGGGTTTCTTCGCGGATGCGCTCGTTGATCAGAACGTTGGCATCGACCGCAAGACCGATACCGAGGACGACGCCGGCGATGCCGGGCAGCGTCAGCGTGGCGCCGACCAGCGTCAGGGCCGAGAAGGTCAGGATCGTATGGATGAGCAGCGCGACATTCGCGAGAATCCCCCAGGCGCCGTAGAGCACGAAGATGAAGGCGGCAACCAGGACGAAGCCGACCAGGCCGCTGTAGATGCCTTTCTGGATCGCGTCGCTGCCGAGGTCGGCGCCGACGGTACGCTCTTCGATGACGGTGAGCTTGGCCGGCAGCGCGCCGGCGCGCAGCAGGGCGGCAAGCGTGGTGGCGCTGTCTGCGGTGAAATTGCCGGAGATCTGGCCCGAACCGCCGGTGATCGGCTCGCGGATATTCGGGGCGCTCAGCACCTTATTGTCGAGGACGATCGCGAAAGGCTTGCCGACGTTTTCGCGGGTGATTTCGGCAAAGCGGTTGGCACCGGCGCTGTCGAAGCGGAAGGTGACGAGCGGCTCATGCGTGTTCGGGTCGAAGCTGACGCGGGCGTCCTTCAGGCGGTCGCCGGACAGCTCGATACGGTCGAGGACCGGATAGCTGTTGCCCCGCTCGTCCTTCATGATGGTGACGCCGGGGGGAGGATTGTTCGGGTCGGCATTGTCGGCAAGCAGGTGGAAGGACATCTTCGCGGTCGAGCCGAGCAGTTCGCGCAGATGCGACGGATCCTGCGCGCCTGGCAGCTGCACGAGAACGCGGTTCGGGCCGACACGCTGGATGGTCGGTTCGGCAACGCCAACCTGGTCGACGCGCTTGCGGATGACTTCCAGGCTCTGCTGAACGGCGGAATCGACATTGGCCGAAATGCCTGCCGGCGAGAAGGACATCGCGATGGTTGCGCCATTCGGCGTGATATTGAGATCGGACTGACCTGCGGACAGGCCCGATGTGATCGTGTTGGCAAGCGTGCGCAGCTGCGTCACGGCATCGCCGCTCTGCGTTGCGTCGTTGAGCGTTACGACGATCTGATCGCCGTTGCGCACGATCGAGCGTGTCTGGATGTTCTTGTCGCGCAGCACGCGGCGTGCGTCCTGCTGCAGCGACTGCAGCCGGCCGTTCGTCAGATCCTTTTCGTCGACTTCGAGGACGAGATAGGAGCCGCCGCGAAGGTCGAGGCCGAGAGATACCTGGCTATGCGGCAGCCAGGATGGGATTTTGCTGAGGGCCGACGGCGGAAGTGCGTTCGGCAGGGCCACGAGAAGGCCGAGCACGATGATCACCGAATAAAGTGCCACCAGCCATGGTGAAGTGCGCATGGGTATTGTCCTTGGAAATACACTTATGCCTGCGGCCGGGCCGCTGGCGGTCTTGTCGGAAATGCGGCGCGTACGCGCCAAACGCTTAGAGGAGCGTGCCTGGAGGCGCGCGAGCGAGATAGGCGCGAAACGCCACGGATTCGAGCCGTGCGGCATCGTTCGGTCGGCTCACCAGCCAGGAGGTTCCCGGATATCCAAAGGTGGGGAGGGAGCCAAGCGTTGCAGGCCCTATGTCGTGCCATGTGGCCTTCGGCGTCACCAGTCGGTCGGCAACGACAATGCCGCGTACCGGATCGCGCAGGGAAAGGTAGAGGGGCTGACTGTCCTTGCCCGAGGACAGCGCTTCGGCATCGGCGCGCGCGGCAAGATTGATGCCGCCGCCGAGCGCCAGTCCGACATAGGCGAAAAACGCGACGAACAGCGAGGCGATCACGCGCGCTCCGGCGCGGTGCGTCCTCTCGTCTCTATCTTCGCTGTCGGCGGCGCCGAATTCGAGCGGGCTCAACGGTCCAAAATGCCTTCATTCCTTTGCCGGAGCGAACTCCGGCGGTTCGGTCATGATAACAGGACGCCTAGCGTCTTCCTAGTAACCGCCTGTCATGATGCAGTTGCACGAGCGGGTCAACAGTCCCGGCTCGATTTCTTAATTTTCCGTGGTTTCCGTTCCGGCGGCCGAAGGCTTGGCCGCCAGGCACGATGCCGGAACGCGATAGGCATAAAGTGTCTTGCCCTTCATTTCCCCATAGGGCGGCGACCAGCTCTTGATGAGCTCGGCCTGACCCTCGGGGCAAACGATCGTGTCGCTGCCGACGAACAGGACCGGGCCGGTCGCGTCGGCCGGCAGGGAGAAGTTCTGCTCGTAATAATTCTTGGGGAAGCCGCCGAAATGTCGGGCATAGATGCGGAACGGCCTGCCCCTCAGCGTATAGTAGAGGTCAGCCAGGATATCGCGGTCCTGCGAGACGATGTCCGAGACCTTCGCCTCCGTGGCGATATTGGCGATTTCTTCACTGATGATGCTGCGGCCGACATAGCGCTTCATGACGAGGTCGCCGTTCGGCAGCTTGATATCCAGAGCGAAGACCGTTAGCACCGGGATTGCGAAGGCGACGACCGCACCGATGATCAGCGAGGTGCTGAGCCCCTTCTTCGTCAGGCGGTAGAGCACCCAGACGGCAAGAATGGTGCCGGCAGCATAGGCGGAAACGGCCCAGTTGGCGTAGGCCTTGGCCAGCAAGGCCTGCAGGGTGATCAAGGCTACGACGGGCACCGACAGCCAGAACAGCAGCTTTTCCCGGTCGTCGCTCTGTCCACGGATGAGCCGCCACGTCGCCCACAAGAGCGCATAGAAGACGACCGGTCCCACCACGCCGAATTGCGCGCCGAAGAAGCTGAGCCCGTTGAGCACGTGCTTCAGCAGGCCGTTGCCGCCGCCCCCCTTGCTCCATTGAGCGATACTTTCGGTGTGCTTTATGGTCGCCGCATCATGGGTGACGTTCCACCAGAGATTGGGGGAAACGACGATGGCGCCGATGATGGCGGCAATCGCGACATCCCGCCAGGCGATGCGCGCCGAACGCATCGTCAGCATGGCGATGCCGACACCGGGCAAGAGGAAAAGTATCGAATATTTCGTCAGGAATGCAATGCCGAGGCTGGCGCCCAGGATGACGGCTTCGAGGATCGAAGACCGTTTGGTCAGGCCGATAAAGGCCCAGATCGCGGTCGTCACGAACAGGATCTGGATCGTATCGGTCGATACCAGAACGGCCGATAGCGAGGCAGCCGGAAGCGTGATGAAGATGACGCCGACCCAAGGGGCGATCTCGCGCCCGGTTTCGTCGTCGATCAGCCGCCGCGTGGTGCACATCAGCATCAAGGCGGTGGCGAGATGGAAAAGCGGCGCCGATATGCGGATCCAGAAGGTCGCATCCGATCCGGAAATCATATTGAAGAAGCGGATGACCCAGGCAATCATCGGCGGCTTGGAATAATAGCCGAAATCCAGATTCTGCCCCCAGAACCAGTATTGCGCCTCGTCGACGAAAAGGTCGGTCCTGTTGACGAGCAACATGAGCACGCGCCAGAGCGTTACTCCGAAGATGATCGCAAGGGCCGCTCGCAGCGAAAGTTTCTGGGGGCTTGTTCGGGAATGGGTCGTGTCGAGCATTAACGGATGGATCTCGGTGCATAGTTTTGAGGCTTAATACGGAACTATTGAGCTCAAAGCTAGCTCTTGGCCATCCGGAAAGACCGTCGAAGAGCTGCAGGTATGGCCGCAAACGTGCCATCCATCCGGTTTTGAGGGCCGAAATATCGGACCGGCGGTCCTAGAGCGGCTCAGTTTTTCACGGAATCTTTGAACCGCTCTATTTCTTCGTTTTCAAGCAATTCCGGACGGAAAACCGCTGTGCACTTTTGCTGGAAACTCTAGAGAACGCGGGGAGTGGCCTTGCTGCGCGCTTCTTCGATGCGGCATAGAAACATGAAGGCCGCCAGCGTCAGGCTGGCCATCAGTGAGGCGGTCAAACCAAGAACAATCATTGCTCTCCCCCTATCGGCATCGAAGCCGTCTATCCCCTTTGGAGTAAGACATGAAGCTTGCTCGTGACTTGTGTCCCGTAAGCTTCCCCTTCTGCCGAACCCTCATGGAAAGCGTCGCTAAATTAGCGGTGACCGAAACGAGGGGCCGGCCCGATGCCATTAACCTTCGGGCAAGGAATTAACCATAAATATTGAACCTGAACGTCGGAATGGGAAAATTGTGACTCGTTCTCACCAGGCATGAAGCCGCCCCGTCGTACCGGGTCCGATCCGGTATCCATCTCATCAAACAGGTCCGCAAAAGACTTTGATGAACGAGCGAGCTTCAGCGCCTCGATCACTTGATCGGTGGCGGTCTGTGCTTTTCCTCGCCTCTTCATAGCGCTTGGCGCGGACCATCAGCGGTTTCGCCGCGCTTGTGCGCGCGGCAGTTCGGCGGGGACGACTTTGGCGCAGCATACGCCGTCAGATCAGGCAGGCAGGGCGCAGGCTGGCAGCCTTCGCGACCGCTTGCGTTTTGCTGGTCTCGACGCCGGGCAATGCGATATTTTGCGCCGCAACAGGCCCATGCTCGAAGCCCATCTCAAGGCCGGCCTGCGCGACCTTTTCCACCGCTTCCAGACATTTGCGGACGCTTCCCGAAATTTCACCAGTGAAAGTCAGATAGAGCGGCTCCAGGATCTGCAGTCCTCGCATTGGGATGTTCTGACGGATGCGCGCTTCGACAGCCTCTATGCCGAGCGCGTCAAGATTCTCGCCGACAGCGAAAGCAAGATGGGCCTCGACCCCCGCTGGCATGTCGCGGGTCATGGCGTCGTGCTGGAGCATCTTCTTGCCGGCCTCCTCGAAGACATGGGCGGTCGCGCCATTCTTCCGGGCGCCAAACGCCGCGCCCGCGAGCTGAGCGAACTCGTCACATCTGTCGTGCGCCTCGTGATGGTCGATGTCGAAATTGCCGTATCGCTGCGTTTCAACGAATTGCGGATCGGCCATCAGCGTGCGCTGGCCGAGCAGCGGACCGCCGATCGCGCCGAAGCGGCATCCCTCCTTGCCGAACTTGCCAACGGCCTTGCTGACCGCGATCTGACGATCCGTATGCCGATGGATTGTCCCGAAGCTTACACCGAAGTCGCGGAAGCCTTGAATGCTGCGCTGGCGGATATCCAGCAGCAGTTTTCGGCGCTGTCCGGCGGTGTACAGGCGGCCGAGGCGACGAGTGATGCTATTTCCCGCGCCTCGAAATCCCTGGCGGAAAAATCGGCCGAGCAGTCGCAAGGACTTGCGGCGTCTGCGCGGCAGCTTGCTGAGCTTGCCGAGCAGGTGCGCGGCAATGCGGCCGATACGCGATCGGCCGAGCGCGTGACGGCCTCGACCCGCGCTGCGGCTGAAGACAGCGGCAGGATCGTCGGCCAGGCGATATCGGCCATGGCCGATATCGAGACCTCGGCCGAAAAGATCGGCCAAATCATCGGCGTCATCGACGAGATCGCGTTCCAGACCAATCTTCTCGCGCTGAATGCCGGTATCGAGGCCGCTCGCGCCGGCGACAGCGGCCGCGGCTTTGCCGTCGTTGCGCAGGAAGTCCGTGCGCTCGCGCAGCGTTCCGCCGACGCCGCGCGCGAGATCAAGGTTCTGGTGACGGGTACCAAGGCGCAGGTGGATGCCGGCGTCCAGATGGTCGGCCGCACCCAGGATGCGATCGGCAGCATCGTCCGCCAGGTGACCGATATCAACGAAGCCATCTCCGGAATTGCGGCGGCGAGCGATGAACAGCTCGCCGGCCTCAAGACGCTGACATCGGACATCGGCGGCTATAGCGAGCGTGCGGCGGCCGGAGAAAACGAGGCGAACCGTTCCGAGGAAGGCGCCGATCATCTACATACCGTCGTCGTCGAGCTTGGCCGGACCATTCGCGAGTTCCGCATCGAGCGCGAGCGGCGCCATGCGGCGTCTCCCGCGCCCGTCAAAGCCGGCCAGCAACGACAGCTGCCCACCCGCGATGCGTTCGCCGGCGCGCACGACGAAGAAGAGATGGCTGATTTCGGTTTCCCGCTCCGCAGGATCGCAACGGGAGGCGAGCGCAATGCCTATTGATCTTTCAGTTTCATGCACATGCGGGCCGACAGGCCTGATTTCAGACAACGAGGAATGACGCGATGCCGAGCAGGAAAGGCGAAAAGACAATCAGTCTGGCCGCGGTGCTGGACCTCAACGAGGCCTCTGCCCTTCGCGGCACACTGATGCGGTTGCGCGGCAGCAATGTCGCGATCGATGCGTCGGGCGTCGAAAGGATCGGGACCTTATGCGTGCAGGTCATCATGGCTGCCGCCAAGACCTGGGATGAGGACAAGCTCTCCTTCACCTTCTCCAAGGTGTCGGATGCGTTTCAAAAAACGATGCAGGTGATCGGGGTGGATATCTCCCATCTGCTTGCCAAGGAGATCCGGAAATGAAGAAAAAAGTACTGACCGTGGATGATTCACGGACCATTCGAAACATGCTTCTCGTGACCCTCAATAATGCGGGTTTCGAGACCATTCAGGCTGAAGACGGCGTCGAGGGCCTGGAAATTCTGGAAGAAGCCAATCCGGACGTCATCGTTACGGATATCAACATGCCGCGCCTCGACGGTTTCGGCTTCATCGAGGGCGTGCGCCGCAACGACCGATATCGCGCCGTTCCGATCCTCGTGCTGACGACCGAAAGCGATGCGGAAAAGAAGAACCGTGCCCGGCAGGCCGGTGCGACCGGCTGGATCGTCAAGCCGTTCGATCCCGCCAAGCTGATCGATGCCATCGAGCGCGTAACCGCCTAAACAGGATCCACCCCTCATGGATATGAACGAAATCAAAGAGATTTTCTTCCAGGAGTGCGAAGAGCAGCTCGCCGAACTGGAATCCGGTCTCCTGAAAATGAACGATGGCGACCGCGATCCGGAAACCGTCAACGCCGTGTTCCGTGCCGTTCATTCCATCAAGGGTGGGGCAGGTGCCTTCGGTCTGGACGACCTGGTCGCATTCGCCCACGTCTTCGAGACCACGCTTGATTGCGTTCGATCCAACAAGCTGGAGCCGACCCAGGATGTCCTGAAGGTCATGCTCAAGGCTGCCGACGTTCTGGCGGATCTCACCAATGCCGCCCGCGACGGCGGCAGCGTCGATCAGGCTCGCAGCCGCGGCCTCGTCAAGGAACTGGAAGCGCTGGCAAATGGCGATCTTCCCGCGCCGTCGGCGGCAGCGGCGGTCGTCGAGACAGCTCCCCAGCCCGCGGTGCCGGCTCCGACTGATGATAGCGGTTTCCAGCCGATTCCCTTCAGCTTCGACGACGATTTCGGCGGCGACGAGCCGGCCGGCGCCGGCGTGCCCGAATATGAAGTCAACTTCAAGCCGCGCGCCGATCTCTACGCGAAGGGCAACGACGCGACGCTGCTTCTGCGCGACCTCGCGCGGCTAGGCGAGATGAATATCTTCTGCGATACGGACGCGTTGCCGGCTCTTCCGGACCTCGATCCCGAAAACGCATATTTCAAATGGGCGATCTCGATCAAGACGGACAAGGGCGAGGACGCAATTCGCACCGTCTTCGAATTTGCCGAATGGGATTGCGATCTCGATGTCAGGCAGGTTGAAAGCGACGTTGTGTCGGCAAGCGAAGAACTTCCGATGGTGCCTGTGCCCTTCGATCTCTCCATCCTCGACGATGACGGCGCCGCACCGGCTACCAAAATCGTTAAGGAAGCTCCTGCGCTGAAGAATGATGCCGCCGCCGCCGTCGCCGCGGCGGAAACCGCCAGCAACGTCACGCAGCTCGCCTCCGCTGCCGCGCGCGTCGAAAAGAAGGAGGCCGCCCTTGCCGCTGCCGCCGCCGCCAATGCGGCTGCCGCCCAGAACAGCGGAGCCGCCGGCCAAACCATTCGTGTCGATCTCGACCGCGTCGACCGGCTGATCAATCTCGTGGGCGAGCTCGTCATCAACCAGGCGATGCTCTCCCAGAGCGTCATCGAGAACGACAATAACGGCACATCCTCGATCAACATGGGTCTCGAAGAGCTGCAGCAGCTCACCCGCGAGATCCAGGACAGCGTCATGGCGATCCGCGCCCAGCCGGTGAAGCCGGTCTTCCAGCGCATGTCGCGCATCGTCCGCGAAATCGCCGACATGACCGGCAAATCGATCCGCCTGATCACCGAAGGTGAGAACACCGAAGTCGACAAGACGGTCATCGACAAGCTTGCCGAACCGCTTACGCACATGATCCGCAATGCCGTCGACCACGGCATCGAAACGCCGGAAAAGCGCGCGACGCTCGGCAAGAACCCGGAAGGCACCGTTCGCCTGACGGCAAAGCACCGCTCCGGCCGCATCCTGATCGAGCTTGCGGACGACGGCGCCGGCATCAACCGCGAAAAGGTGCGCCAGAAGGCCATCGACAACGACCTGATCCCGGCCGACGCCAATCTCTCGGACGAGGAGGTCGACAATCTGATCTTCCTGCCCGGCTTCTCGACCGCCGACAAGATCTCGGACATTTCCGGCCGCGGCGTCGGCATGGACGTGGTCAAGCGCTCGATCCAGGCCCTCGGCGGCCGCATCAACATCAGCTCCAGGCCGGGGCAGGGCTCCGTCTTCACCATGAGCCTGCCGCTGACGCTGGCAGTCCTCGACGGTATGGTGGTCACGGTTGCAGGCCAGACCCTGGTCGTGCCGTTGACCGCGATCGTCGAGACGCTGCAGCCCGAAGCCTCCGCCATCCACTCCTTCGGCGCAAATCATCGGCTCATTTCGATCCGTAACAGCTTCTGCCCCCTGGTCGATGTCGGCCGCATCCTGAACTTCCGCGCCACGCAGGCCGATCCGGTCGAAGGCGTCGCGCTGCTGGTGGAATCGGAAGGCGGCGGTCAGCGTGCGCTGATGGTCGATGCCATCCAGGGCCAGCGTCAGGTCGTCATCAAGAGCCTCGAAGCCAATTATACGCACGTGCCGGGCATTGCGGCCGCGACCATCCTCGGCGATGGCCGTGTTGCGCTGATCCTCGATGTCGATGCGGTGGTCGGCGCTTCGCGCGGCCAGTCGCTGAAGCCTGAAATGTCTTACGCGGCGGTGGGGTGAGTTGATGTCCTACGCCGTCAAGAGCCTGACACAGGGCACTCGCGAGCTGATCGCCTTTCGCATCGGCGATCAGGAATTTTGCGTCGATATCATGTCGGTCCGCGAAATTCGCGGCTGGACGCAGGCAACGGCCATGCCGCATGCGCCCGGTTATATGCTCGGGGTCGTCAATCTGCGCGGCGCCGTGCTGCCGATCGTCGACCTCTCCGCCCGGCTTGGCATGAAGCAGGCGGAACCGACGGCGCGGCATGTGATCATCGTCGCCCAGGTCAGGCGCAAGGTGGTCGGTCTCCTGGTCGATGCGGTTTCAGACATCCTGACGATCACCGACGACAGCATCCAGCCGACGCCGGAGGTTTCTTCCGATCACGAGCGGCAGTTTGCCCGCGGTATCGTGGCGATCGATCGCCGCATGATCTGCTTGATCGAATTGGAAGCCCTGTTCCCTGAAAGTGAAAGCGAGGCCGCATGAGCGTGATGGGAGCAATGGATTTCAGGGCGTCTCCGGATGAGGTGCTGGCGAGCGGCGAGTATCCGCTGACGCGGCGCGACCTCTCGGAAATCGCCGCCATGATCTATGCGGATGCGGGCATTTCGCTGAACGAGAGCAAGGCGTCGCTCGTCTATTCGAGGTTGTCGAAGCATATTCGCGCGCTGGGGCTTTCCGGCTTCCGCGACTACTGCGCATTGGTTTCTTCCCCGGCGGGAAGTGCTGAGCGTCGCGAGATGCTGTCGCATCTGACGACCAATTTCACACGCTTCTTCCGCGAAAACCATCATTTCGACCACCTGCGCGACGAGGTCCTGCCGGGCCTATTGGCGCGCGCCAAGGCCGGCGGTCGGGTGCGCATCTGGTCGGCGGCCTGTTCCGACGGCCAGGAACCCTATTCGATAGCGCTCACCGTGCTGGCATTGATGCCGAATGCCGCTGATTTCGATTTCAAGATCCTGGCGACGGACATCGACCCCAAGATCCTGGGACTTGCCCGCGCAGGCGCCTATGACGAAGCGGCGCTCGAAACGATTTCGCCCGCCATGCGCAAGCAATGGTTCCAGGAAGTCGATGTGCAGGGCCGTCGCAAATTCCAGATCGATGATCGTGTCAAGCGGCTCATCACCTTCAACGAGCTGAACCTCTTGGCGCAGTGGCCCTTCAAGGGCATGTTCGATGTCATTTTCTGCCGTAACGTCGTCATCTATTTCGACGAACCGACGCAGACGAAGATCTGGACGCGCTTCGCCGGCCAGCTGCACGAAAGCGGCCACCTCTATATCGGTCATTCCGAACGCGTATCCGGCGAGGCGAAGCACGTCTTCGACAATATCGGCATCACCACCTATCGCTATCTCGGCAAGAATTCGGGGAGGAAATCATGAACGCCGCTGCCCGTGTTCTCGTCGTCGATGACTCTCCGACCATGCGCGGCCTGATCACCGCCGTCCTGCGTGCCGATCCCGACGTCAATGTCGTCGGCCAGGCTGGCGATGCCCTTGAAGCACGCGCCGCCATCAAGGCGCTCAATCCCGATGTCGTCACCCTCGACATCGAGATGCCGAACATGAACGGCCTGGAATTCCTGGAAAAGATCATGACGCTGAGGCCGATGCCCGTCATCATGGTTTCCACGATGACGCATCGCGGGGCGGATGCGACACTGGCTG
>NZ_JAUQTZ010000320.1:0-596 GCF_059803845.1 Rhizobium sp. UFLA01-1127
GCATTGAATGGGTTGTCTATTCGAAGCCGCCATTCGGCGGTCCAGATCAGGTGCTCGCCTATCTCGGCCGTTACACCCATCGTGTCGCAATCGCAAACAGCCGCATCGTTCATGCCGATGGCGACCATGTCGCCTTCCAGTGGAAAGACTATCGTGGCAACGGCCGCGATCGCGAGAAGATCATGCGTCTTCATCCCCACGAATTTATCCGGCGCTTTCTCCTTCATGTGCTTCCAGACAGCTTCCACCGCATGCGCCATTTCGGCTTTCTCGCCAATTGTCATCGGCGGGATCGTATCAGTCTCTGCAGAAGCCTCCTCGGCCAACCTTCACCAACAAGCGGGCAACCCAATTCGGCCAAATCGCAGCAGGCCCATTCCCAAGAATGCCCCGACTGCCGGCGCCCCATGCGCCGAACTAACATCACCATCACCCCTGTAGCACCGCCTCGACCATCATCCTTTCGGTGCGATACATCATGATGCCCGACAATCTGCCCCTCAGAATATTCCCACTCGTTCAGCACGTCGTCGGCGAACGATATCGCTCGACCTCAGCCAGCTCAAAAGTCTGCGGATCCCTTCCAATATTGCAGC
>NZ_JAUQTZ010000321.1:0-559 GCF_059803845.1 Rhizobium sp. UFLA01-1127
GGATTTGGAATTCCTATCCTCCTCGCTTGCGCTCGAAGGGGTTCCAAATCTGACAATCCGGACACTTCTCAGGTAAACCCAAAGGGTTTGTCCTGCCAGTGTGCCGAACCAGCTATGCGCCGTTACCTTTTACAACGGACGCTTTCTAACAATGCCATCGACGTGTTCGATAGATCCGCTTTATTGGAGCTACGCCGAGCAGCTCGCTTGCGGTCTATCTTAAGACCAGCTTCTCGAGATTAAATCCGGTACCGCGCGGTCAGGCAACGGTAATCCAGTCGTCCGTCAGAGATGCTCCTAAAAGCATCAACAACAACGACCCAGAGCGACAAGCTTCCTTCCTACCTCCGTCCCCTCCTTCGTTTCCAGCCGGCTAGGCCATCCACGATATCATAAGGTCCGGGCTCGGACGCTTCGGGCAAAACCCAAAACACCTGGAAGCCTCCAGATCAATCTTCTCTTCACAATGTATGCAGAACACGCAATCAGCCCTAAGGCCGACGCAAAACCTTTATTTCTTCAAAAGACAAAACACCGTTCACCATCCAGTCTCAACACC
>NZ_JAUQTZ010000322.1:0-541 GCF_059803845.1 Rhizobium sp. UFLA01-1127
CGACGGAGAACCGCTCGATGCCGAGACCGTCCATCAGGGCGATCGCATCCATTGCGAGAACCGCACCGTTCGCGGTGCGCAACGCCTTGTCGTTTCGAAAAACGGTTCCGCCGAAGCCGCGAAGGCAAGGCGCAATGAGGCGAAGGTTTTGGCGCTGCAGGTTTGACGACACAGCCTTCCAAGTGGAGGCGTCGTCGGGCCATCCATGCAGGAGGAGGACAGGATGGCCCTCGCGTGCTCCGAATTCGTCGAACGCAATCTGCAGGTCGCAAGTGTCGAGGTGCGGCATGACGATACTCCCTGGTTCGTCTAAGCAACACGTCGGGCCGGCGCTTGGTTCCGGCGAATGGAACATTGTAGCGCCACTTTGGTTGGTGCCCTGGGCAGTAACGCCCCACACGCCGAAGCTGGCAGCCATGAAATTCCAGCATCCATTTCCGATCAGCCGACGATCCATCATCGTGACCGCAAGCGCGACGCTCGCGGCGTCGGTCTTTCCCAGCGTTGCCTGGCCGGCTTCGAACATGCAGAAGAATACGCA
>NZ_JAUQTZ010000323.1:0-504 GCF_059803845.1 Rhizobium sp. UFLA01-1127
TATCATGGTCGCCAAATTCGACGATCACATTCCGCTCTATCGTCTGTCGGAGATGTATGGCCGCCTGGGGATAGACATCTCCCGCTCCGTCATGGCGGACTGGGTCGGTCGCGTGTCGGTTCTGCTTGCGCCCCTGATCTTGCTGATCAGGGCTCATATCGCGGCGGTCGACCGCATCCATACCGACGATACGCCCGTCGATGTTCTCTCCCCCGGACGAGGCACGACGAAAACCGGCAGGGTCTGGGTCTATGTCTTCGATGGCCGTGGCTATCGAGACCCGAGACCTGGGGCGATAGGCTACTATTACAGTCCCGACCGCAAGGGTGCGCATCCAGCCGACCATCTCGCGGACTTCAGCGGCGTGATGCACGCCGATGGCTATGGCGGTTACAAGAAGCTCTACGGCAACCAGATCATCGAGGCGGCCTGCATGGCGCATGTGCGTCGCAAATTCCATGACGTGATCAAACTGAAGCCATCACCGGTCGCCGAGGAGGCGCT
>NZ_JAUQTZ010000032.1:0-54842 GCF_059803845.1 Rhizobium sp. UFLA01-1127
GAAGCCGGTGACGAGGACGTTCGTCGGATAGTAGCGCGCGAGTTCCGGCGTCTCATCCGGCCAGCCGAGTGTCGAGAACGGCCAGAGCGCCGACGAGAACCATGTGTCGAGCACATCTTCGTCGCGCGTCAGGATTTCGCCCGGCTTGAAGTTCTCCAGCAGGTCCTCGACATAGGCCTTCATCGGTCCTTCATGCGAAAGGTAATGCTGGATCGCGGCCTGCAGCGCCTCTTCCTCGGTCTTTTCGACGAAGACCTGGCCATCCGGCCCGTACCAGGCCGGAATCTGATGGCCCCACCAGAGCTGACGGGAAACGCACCAAGGCTGGATGTTTTCCATCCAGTCGTAATAGGTCTTGTCCCAGCTCTTCGGAACGAGCTTCGTGCGGCCTTCGCGGACGGAGGCGATCGCCGGTTCGGCGAGCGTCTTGGCGTCGACATACCATTGCTCCGTCAGGCGCGGCTCGATCGGCACACCGCCACGGTCGCCATGCGGAACCATGTGCTTGTGCGGCTCGATCTTGTCGAGCAGGTCCGATTCTTCGAAAATGCGGACGATGATCTTGCGCGCCTCGAAGCGATCCTTGCCTTCCAGCTCATCCCAGGCGCCGTGCAGGGCGGCAGGATGATCGAGGCCTTCGAGGAAATCCTCGTTCTCCTTGATGCTGATGGAAGCATCGGCGTTCATAACGTTGATGGCACGCAGTCCTGCCCGCTTACCGACCTCGAAGTCGTTGAAATCGTGCGCCGGCGTAATCTTCACCGCGCCGGTGCCGGCGGTCGGATCAGCGTAGGAATCGGCAACAATCGGAATCCTGCGGCCGACAATCGGCAGAATGACATGCTTGCCGACAATCCCCTGATAGCGCTCGTCCTCCGGATTGACTGCAATGCCGGTATCGCCCAGCATCGTCTCCGGGCGTGTCGTCGCGACAACAATATAGTCGCGCGTCTCGAATTCGGTGGCCTTGCCCTGCTCATCGAAGGCGATCGGATACTGATAGGTAACGCCCGGCTCCAGCGGATAGCGCAGGTACCAGAGATTGCCGTTGACCTCGTGCTGTTCGACTTCGATGTCCGAAATCGCGGTCAGCATCTTCGGGTCCCAGTTGACCAGCCGCTTGTCGCGATAGATCAGGCCTTCCTTGTAAAGCGTGACGAAGACTTCGAGAACGGCCTTCGACAGGCCCTCGTCCATGGTGAAACGCTCGCGCGACCAGTCGCAGGATGCGCCGAGGCGCTTGAGCTGATTGAAGATCAGCCCGCCCGATTCGGCCTTCCACTCCCAGACCTTCTCGATGAAGGCTTCGCGGCCCATCGTGTGGCGATCCGGCTGCTGCCGTTCGGCGAGCCGGCGTTCCACGACCATCTGCGTGGCGATGCCGGCATGGTCCATACCGGGCTGCCAGAGAACGTCCTTGCCGCGCATGCGCTCGAACCGCACCATGATGTCCTGCAGCGTGTTGTTCAGCGCATGCCCCATGTGCAGCGAACCGGTCACGTTCGGCGGCGGAATGACGATGGTGAAGGTCTCGGCGCCCGGCTTGGCGTTCGCACCGGCACGAAAGGCGTCGGCCTCATCCCATTTTTGGGCGATCTTCGGTTCGACGGTGGCGGAATCATATGTTTTGTCGAGCATTTTATGACCGGATCTAGAGAATTGGATGATGCGGGTTGTAAATAGGATGGCTGGGGGCAAGTCAATAAAAAAGCCGCCCCGGAGCCCGGAGCGGCGGATCGGTTACCCGAAGCTCAGGCGTGTCAGCGTCGCTGTCCGCGGGCCACGCGCTCGATTTCCTCGCGCACGAGGCGCTCGACAAGCGTCGGCAGATTGTCGTCGAGCCATTCCTGCAGCATGGGCCGCAGCATCTCCTGTGCCAGCTCATCGAAAGAACGACGCGGGCCGCCATCGACGATGGCGGCGAGCTCTTCGAACGAGCGGGTAACCTGCGCGCCGGCAGCCTCTGACATCAGCGGCGATGCAGACACGGCCTGGGACGGCGGCAGGGGCGTTTCCATTTCCATCGCGACCGATGCGGGCGCGATGGATGCGGGCCGCTCGGACGTCTGGAAAATCGGCGCCTCCAGCGACATGGCTGGCTGAGACGCTACGGCAGCCGCTATCGGTTTCAATTCATCCATCTCATGTTCGACGCTGTTGTCGGTTGCATCGCCCACGGATGGTAAAGCGACGGGCGCAACATCGCTGATCGCGTTTCGCAGCGGCACATCGACGGCGGGCCTGACATCGGCTTCAGCGACGTGGGCCTCGGCAAGGCGGGCAGCGATGGCAGGCGGCAGCTCACGCGGCTGCTGCGGCTCACGACCGGCATTGAGCAACGCCGCAGCGTTACGCTCGGAAGCAGCACGGACACGCGCGGCAACATCGGCCAGCGAGAGGCCGCGACCGGCGCCTTCCTGCTCGGCAGCAGGCACTTGCGAGTTTGCAGCGACGAAACGGGGATCCTGCTCTGCGGCTCGAGCGCGATCGGCGGCTGCGAACTCTTCATCGACGGTCAGCTGGATATCGTGGTTCGGTGCGTCGGCAGCGGCAAAATGCGCCGGAGACATGGGCTTTGCACCTACGGGCTCGTTGCTTTCAATGATCCTGCGGATCGAGGCAAGGATCTCTTCCATGGACGGTTCACGCACTACATTTGGCTGAGCCATATTCATCCCCGTTTTCCCATATTCAGCGACCGGAAACCCGCCAATGCGGCACCCGAATCAGCGCACCCTAGATGACTGCCCGCGGGAAAAAAATCACCTGGAAAGCACTAAACCCGGTGATGCACAGTTTTGTTACGATCGCGACGAATCGCTCTGCTGAGCCCGATTCTGCCACAGGCGGCGACAATAAAAAACAGGCGCCCGAAGACGCCTGCCATAAGCCTCAATCTTGGACCGTTCAGGAAATCAGAATACGAATTCCTTGGCCTTGGCAAAGCCCGGAAGCGGCTTGATCGACGCGTTAAAGAAGACGTTTTCAGAGAAGGCGCCGCGTTCGCGCATGAAAACGGTTGCGCGGGCGGCATGACCATAGCCGATGACCGTGATCAGGCGCCCGTCTTCGCCGAGCTGATCCAGCAGACCCTGCGGCAACTGCTCGATCGAGCCGTCGATGAAGATAACGTCATAGGGACCGTTGCCGGCATTGCCCTTCTCGAGATCGCCGGTGACGACGGTAACATTGTCATAGCCGAGCGCCGCGACATTGGCCTTGGTCTTGGCGGCAAGATCCTCATCGCTGTCGAGCGCGATAACCCTATCGGCAAGACGCGACAGGATGGCGGACGCATATCCGGTGCCGCAGCCGACATCGAGAACCTTGTCCTGCTTGGTGATGGCTCCAAGCTGCAGGAGCTTTGCAAGCGGCGATGCTTCCATCAGGAAGCGCGCCGGCTTGCCGGCTGCTGCCGGAGCGATCTCGATATCGTTGTCGATATAGGCCAGGAGCTTCGACTTTTCCGGCACGAAATTCTCGCGCGGCACCGTCAAAAAGGCATTCAACACGGAATGGGAGGTGACATCCGTCGTCCGGATCTGGTTCTCGACCATCTTCACGCGCGCTGCTTCGAAATCCATCTTATCCTCTTGCGCCCTTCATTGCCCAAACCAGACCCAAACGGACCGGCTCTACTTTCTGTTACGCGTTTCTTAATCGCCTGACGCCGCGCTTTCAAGGCATTGCGGCAACAGGCACTGAGATTCATGAACGGCCGTCGCAGAGGAACAACAATCGACATCTTCAAATGCGGGTCGCAGCTTTCGGACGCGCCCCTCCGGGACGACGTGGTACAAATCTGCAATGTCTCAAATCGAAAGACCCATTAGCAAAATGTTAACTTCACAGGACCACGCTTCAAAACGTTGGACCGCCTGAGTGTGGTGACCGATCGACCTTCCGGCCCGAGGCCCTTCGGGTTACGATCAAATTTGGATAGAAGGTGGCTGGGATGCCTGTCTCTCTCGTTCTTTTCGTCGCAACTTCGCTGCCGCTGGTGGTCTTTCTGGCTGCCAGTCTTTCGTCGATGATGTAGGTTTTCGAATGAGGCTTTCGCTCTCCGCCGCAGCGCTTCTCCTTCTCCTGCCCCAAGCTGCGCTGAGCGAGGAAGAGTCGCAGGAGAAGGCGCCGCCGGTCATAGGGCATGTCGTCACGGGCAAGCAGCTCGACGAATGGTGCGAGGAAGACCGCTCGCTTGCTTCTGCCTACATACAGGGCATTCTCGACGAGGCGCAGCGAACGAAGAACCTGACCATCCGAGCCACGAAGCAGACTCCGAAAAACTCTTCCCGCTACGAGCGCTATCTCCAGCAATTCGTCGGCGCCTTCTGTCTGCCGCCCGATCTCAGCAACACCAAAGCGACGGCAATCGCCTGCAGGTGGATGGCGGAGCATTCGTGGCAGCTTGAAAGGCCGGCCAGCTCGCTGATCGCGCGCTCCTACAAGTTCGCCTTTCCCTGCCTTGAGGAATAGGTATTTGCCCGCTCGCGACGGGACGAGCAAGTCACCGAACGCCAAGCCTCGCCTGCGGGTTCCCATATCCCATCGCCCGATGCGGACCCATCCCTTCTCATTCCCGTTGACAAATACTAAGCACGACTTACAATTAGCGTGCTGAATTTGATTGACCTCTAGTCCAGCACAAGGCGGCCCGGTTTTTTCCCTAGACTGGACCGCCTTTACTTTTTGGGACGCCAAATTCATCTCAGTTCAGTTCAATCCATAGCAGCGAAGGCTCCAAGTCCGATCCGGCGTCAAGCGGCAAGGCCATGACAGGCCGGTTCCGGTTTCCCCGACCATGCTTTTCGACTGATATTGTCGAGGCGCCGATTTGCCGCGACGTATCCGTCACGGTGAAAAAAGGACAGAATTCAGAATGAACCCTCTTGCGGTTTTCTTTGGATCATTCTAAATCCGCGCCACCACAACGCAAATTGCTTTCGGATGGCCTCGTGGCGGAGTGGTTACGCAGAGGACTGCAAATCCTTGCACCCCGGTTCGATTCCGGGCGAGGCCTCCATCCTTCTTCATCATCGATATAGTCATTTGATCTTGCTGTTGGTTTTTTCAGGCTTGGCAGCATGGGCATGGAGCGTTTCGCCACGCCAAAATAAAGTATGGCAGTCCGTTCGCCTTTCGGGCTTCCATCCCCTGCCGGTGCTCAGAGGCACGATTAATGTCCGGCAGCGTGCCATTGATCTAATGGCTCGATTATTCAACGAATCAGGATTTGAAAATGCGGCCCTCGCCACAGCCGATGCGGCTGCCAGCCCATTCAGGTAGCTTATAGAAACCTACGGTAGATGGTAGTTTTAGTACCACCGGTTTGTACGCCACCCACGAACCGGACAGTGCCGCGTCCGACGAAACTACGCCCCCAGTAATGTCGTCGGACGCACCTCCGCAAGACCGATCCGATAACGGCACTGTAGCAAAGCGACCGAAGCGTTCCTTTCTCTCTATGAAGGAATACGCATCTGTCGCCGATATCCCTTCCCGAGAACGGAATATAGATCCGGGAGCGAAAGCCGGTTTTGTTTGCCGGCTTCGCTATTGGCACAACCGTTGACTGATCACGGGCTGCAATCATCTCAGACGGCGAGCTGCGGCTCCTTTCCTTCCCCCTCACTCAGGCCGCGCCATTCGTCGCGGCAGCCCGAAACATGGAAGACGCAACCGTTTTTCGCATCGGCACAGCAAAGGCTTCTTAACGAAACCTAAATGAGCTTCGACCGCGCCACCTCGCGAATTGCGTCATTTTTGCAACAACGCCCGTTTTCAAGTAGCGCGCATATAGTTCGTCACTCTTAGTATCTTGCCAAATCAGTGAAGCAGGTTCAGGAAATAGTTCGCGAAGCTTATTACTTCGCACCTACTGATAGGGAACATGAACGGGATGGGGTTGGGCACGTCGACTTTCGGCGCGTTATCTCATGCCCAATCAAGAAAGATTGGAGTTATTATGAACATCAAGAGCCTTCTTCTTGGCTCCGCTGCTGCGCTCGCAGCAGTATCCGGTGCTCACGCGGCCGACGCCATCGTTGCTGCTGAGCCGGAGCCGCTGGAATACGTCCGTATCTGCGACGCGTACGGTGCAGGCTACTTCTTCATCCCGGGTACCGAAACCTGCCTCAAGATCGGCGGCAAGGTTCGTACCGAAGGTGAGTGGTACGACGCTTACAACCGCGACAGCCATCGGGGCACGCTGTGGCACACCCGTGCTGAGCTGAACATCGACACCGCGACTGACACCGAATACGGTCCGCTGAAGACTGAAACCATCGTTCGTTGGGACTGGCAGGAAGGCAATGCTACCGGCACCAACCTGCTGTGGTCCTATATCAGCCTCGGTGGCTTCACCGTCGGTAAGAAGGACTCGCAGTACAACCTGTACATGGGTTACGCCGGCGACGTCATCAACGACGACGTGATCTATGACGGTCCGTACGAACTCAACCAGTTGACCTACGAATATGACGCCGGCAACGGCTTCTCGGCGGTCATCTCGCTCGAAGACAGCAACTCCGCTTCGGATTCCACGACCTACAACGGCGCATGGGTACAGTCTGAAGCCAACCACTACGCTCCGAACGTCGTAGCCGGTGCCGGCTTCAAGTCTGGCGCATGGGGCTTCAAGGTCGTCGGCGGTTACGACTCGATCGTCGAAGAAGGCGCCATCAAGGCCCGCATCGATGCCGACTTCGGCGCGTTCACGGCCTTCTTGATGGGCGGCTGGAACACTGATGGTTCCAAGCTCAACCAGTATGCCGGTTCGAACCAGGACATCTCCGCTTGCACGGCGCCGAACGGCACCGTCAATGGCGCGAAATGCGGCTGGGGCGACTGGGCCGTTTGGGGCGGCGTTGGCGTTCCGGTCAACGACAAGCTGAAGTGGAACCTGCAGCTTGCCTACTCCGACTCGAAGATCTTCGAAGCAACGACGAACCTGAAGTTCAACCCGGTCAAGAACCTCCTGGTCGAGCCGGAACTGACTTACGTTCACTACGACTATGCCAACGACGATACCATTTCGGGTATCCTGCGCTTCGAACGCAACTTCTAACCTGATCAGATTTGACCTCCGATCAGAGAAAGAAGGGGTCCGGCTTTCCCTGCCGGACCCCTTTTTTTTCGGCAATTCCTGAAATCATAAGTCCCTCCGGCGATCGCCGCGGGTATCGCAAGGCTCGCCAATCAACCGGAGGGGAACCTTGTCGCGATGCTGACGTTTACCAATGAAAAGGGACATGGCTGACAACAGGAGTTACTTCCTTGAAACATCTTGCTTCCATCGCGTTGACTGCCGCCCTAGCCGTGGGTGCGGTGATATCCGCCACCCTGCCCGCCGCGTCTGCATCATTTGCCAATCCGCCGTCGGCGGGAGCCTCAAACATCATTCTCGTACAGGAGCATGGAACGCGCAGATATCCGAACGATGACCGTGGCCGCTATTGGCTCGACCGCCATCATAATCGCGACCACTGGCGCGAGCGCCGCTGGGAGCGCCGTCACTGGGATAATGGATGGCGGGACGATCGCCGTTACCATCACCGCCATCATGGTGGTGTCATGTTCGAAATCCGGCCCTGAGCTCGCAGATCGCGCCGTCTCGCCAATGCGGCGAAACCTTGCGCAGACATTGAGACATAAATACCCAGGACAGAATGAAGGCCGCTACCGAAAACATCGGCAGCGGCCGCTCTGTCCTGAAAGGAACCCTGCGCCGGGTTTCGCACCTGAAAACCGCTGCGCACATTTCCTGGAAATGCGCTAGAGCGGTTCAGTTTTTCACGGAATCTCTGAACCGCTCTATCTCCTTGTTTTCGCGCAATTCCGGACGGAAAACCGCTGCGCACTTTTCCTGGAATTGCTCTAACGGCAGACGCGCACCCTGCGAACGACCCAGCGGCCATGAACCCTGTGCTTCACCTTCTTCATATAGCAATGGTGATAGTGCCGATGATGATGGCGGTAATGATGATGATGCATCGGCGCGGCCTGGGAGGGCGCGCTGACGGCAAAGACCGATGCCAGCGCTATTGCGGAAGCAAGAATCACGTTTTTCATGTTCAACCTCTAAAAGCATTGGGGGACTATGCTGCGCGGAGTGCGCATCTATGTTCATGCGCCGCATCATATTAACGACACATGAACATGTTCTCACATTCACAAGAACAACCCTGCCTTGAACCGGTTTTTCTTAGATCGCGGCATTCGTACCCGCGAAAACCGCTATTGGCAGATGGCCGCAAATCACCGACCTGTTCCCACTTGCATCGCTCCTTAGCCCGCTACCGTTTGAACGCCGCAGTGGATCACGCAGTGCAAGATGTTGTTATTGCGCTGCAAAAAGCCTTACGGCGTGCGCCGCTGATTTTCAGCGGACCGCGGTGCGAAAGGGCAGAAGATGGCGAATGCGCTCGTCGCGAAGATAGAGACCGCCCCAGGCCATGATACCAAGAACCAAACTGATAAGTTGTGGCGGAGAGCCGAGTTCTCCGAGGCGAAAATGGGTGCAGATCGCGCCGCCAAAAAAGCCTGTTATCAGGATGGCGCCGAGTACGGCGGTGCGCGGAACGGCGTAAAAAATCACACAGACCAGAAGGATCAGCCCCAGTGGAAAGGTCAGGCTGGCCGGAAATCCGGTTTCCTGTATCTGCGCAGCCACCATCGCTGGCGAAAACAAATTCACGGCGGCATCGACTGCAAGTACGAGCACCACGATCGACGAGATCACCCACCCCACCCAGAAGATGCGGCGGGTATTTGCATTCTTCGCTGCCGTTTCCTCCAACATCCAGAAATCCCCCTGCTCCTAGATTTGCGCCATATCCTCATCCGGATACGAGCGCGGGCGATCCTGCCATGACTTCAAAGAGCATACAATGAGCGCTCAGCGCCTGCCGCGACAAGGACGCGAAAGGAGAGACAACGAAATCGTCGGCTCAAGGCGGATGCAATAAAACTGCAAAACTGCGCTGCTACAGATTCCAAGCTGAGGAATGCCCCGCAGCAGCCAGAAGGCATTGGCCGCAGAATGACAAACGGCTGTCGCTGCGCGTCTTGACGCTGCAATATCTATAGAAGAAGAGTGGCTCCCCGGGCCGGAATTTCGACCATAATTCTACCGTCCATGACGGCAACCAATATTTCCATAAGCCCTTGATTTTCAATATCAGCCTTGTCCATAGTATCTTTATCGTCTAATACAACCACCAACCCTTAAGTGGGGAAAAAGTGGGGAAAAAACGATGGGGATTCACACTAGGAACGCGTTGACGGTAAAAGCCATCAACGCCAGCAAAGCAAAAAAGCTTCGCGATGGTGGCGGCCTCTGGTTGGTGACTAAAGGGACAGGACGATATTGGGTACTCGACTATCGCCTTAACGGCAAGCGCCGCGAAATGGGTCTCGGCCCACTCCACACTGTAGGCCTCGCCGAAGCCCGACAGCGGGCCGAGGATGCGCGTTCCTTAGTCAGGCAAGGCATCGATCCAATTGCGTCCAGGCAAGCTGCGGAAATCAGCGGACCGCGCGCAAAGACCTTTGGCGAATACGCGGATGATTATATCGACGCGGCAGTGAAGGCAGGCCGCTGGCGCGGCGCGAAGACTGAGGCGCGGTGGCGAAACCTTTTGGAAAATCATGCCGCATCGCTTCGTGTGAAAGTTCTCACCGACATCGGCGTTCCAGATGTGCTCGCCGCAATCAATCCAATATGGGGTGAAAAGCAAGAAACAGCTGAGAAGCTACGCGAAGCCATCGAGCGCGTGCTTGATGCCGCAAAGGTCGAGGGGCACCGAACTGGTGACAATCCGGCCGCCTGGAAAGGAAATCTGGAGCACATTCTTCATAAGCCAAACGAACTGACCAGCAGAAATCATCATGCAGCGATGCCCTACGTTGAGGTTCCGGCTTTCATGGCCAAGCTTTCGAAAGTGACCGGCGTATCTGCTCGCGCGCTCGAGCTCGTGATCTTGACCGCCGTCAGAAGTGGCGAAGGGCGAGGCACTGAACGTACCGAAATCGACGTGTCCGAAAAGATGTGGACAATTCCGGCTGTTCGAACCAAGCCCGGTAAGACACACCGCGTCCCTTTATCAAAGCAGGCTGTGGCACTGTTAAAGGTCATGGAGGCCCAGAGCACCGATAAGCTTGTGTTCCCGGGAGCTAAGGAAAACACCCCACTGTCAGATGCATCTTTGGCAAAAGCGCTGAAGGCCGCCGGTGGCGACGGGTTCACAGTCCACGGCTTTCGCAGTTCGTTTCGAGACTGGGCGACGGAAATTGCGCACGCCCCTCGTGAAATCGCGGAAGCCGCCCTGGCGCATGCCGTTGGCGATACCGTTGAGCGCTCATACGCACGGTCGGACGCATTGGAGAGGCGCCGGAAGCTGATGCAGGCATGGGCCAACTACATCCTGCCTCCCAGGAAAAAGGTTGACAAATAAGTTAAAATATACTATAGGGATGGCGCTCTAATTGTGGTGGTTAGAGCGTTCGCGGGCAATGCCTGTATGAGGGCCGAAAAGATTCGGCTCGACTCCTTTGGGGTTCAGTCGCAGCCGCAAGCTGCCGGTAGCGTTCCCGCGGAACGTGGCGTTATAGGCGTCGTTCAACTTCAACCCGGCCATGGCGCGCCGGTCACCGAACCTTCTCAAAATCAATCCCATCAAGTCGACGCCCGGATTCTGTCCGCGCGTCGCGCAAGAGGAGCACCATGAAGCCCGCCAATGACAATTCCCCTACCCTCATCAGCCTGAACGAGGCCTGCCGTCTGACGTCGATGTCTCGCACGATGATCAATAAGTATCGATCCAAAGGCCGGTTTCCCGTCGCCGTGGATCTAGGTGACCGACGCGTGGCCTTTGTCCGGTCAGAAGTCACCGCCTGGATACAGACAAAGATTTCGGCAAGGGCCACCGCATGAACAGCCAGGTGGCCAAGAATCTGCGCCAAGCGCTGCCGGACGCGGAACACGGCTCGCTTGATAATCTCGCCGCGAAAGCAGCGGCGAAGTGGGCAAGCGCACCGAATGTTGCCATTGACGGCATCCTTGACGAGCTCGATTTGCTGGACATTGCACAGCGCGCCCTGGTGGCCGGCGAGACTTTGGAGGAAATTGGGGCCAGCGGTCCCTATGGAACCACGGCACAGCGCCGCGCCTGGGCCACAGGCAAGCTTTCTGCCGCGGCGTATGCCGTTGTCCTATCCGTGAAGCTTCTCGCACGTCAGCGGGCAGATATGGCGAAAATCGTCGAACTGGAGCGCAAGTTATCCCATGCAGCTGCCGAGATCCGGGCGGCGAAGCGATATGGCGGGATTGTCGTGCCGTTCCGAGAAAGAAGAAGGCCGGGAGTGGATTGGGACGCGGCGGCCTAAAATATCCCCATTGAAAACATTGATCTTCTCGGAATGCCGTTCATGAAAACCGGCTTAGGGTAGGAAAAACGCGATTTCGTAGAGAGTGGGATGAAGGGGTTGCTCAACGTTGTTTTGCGCAACACGGCTGAGCGGCCCCAATCCACTCCGTGCGCTACGCGGCGGATCCATCGTCTGCCTTTTCGTGCTGCATTCTGGCGTGCGTTTACAAGAGCCAAACGCGACGCGCCTTCAAGTTTGCAACGGTTGAGAAACCTGCTTTTGCTTGCATTGAAAACGCCTCACTTTTCGCTTTGACGTTAATAAAACCCGTTCGATGGTGCACTTTTGGACGCCTCGGAGGGTGTATGTATATAAGGCACCGCAAAGTTTGTGGCCGTCTTCTGCATTTTTCAGCCTCCCTCTTGGGATTTTTATTCGCTGCTGGTGCAGTGACACCTGCCTCCAATCAGCAGCCTCCCTATCCGGTCGGGTTCCTCCTCCCCGATCGTTGATCACCGCCCCGCGCGCCGGCCCAGGCTGCGCGGGGCGTTCGTTTTACCCGCCCGAGATTTCGGCAATCATAAGAAAGATGAAATATGACTCTGCCTTCTTTTTGGCGGCAGCCGTCGTTTTCCGTCGCCGAGACCGCCGAATTGGTCGGCGTGTCAGAGGTGACGCTTAGGACGTGGCTGACGCGTGCACCACTTGGCAACTTCATGGGAACGAAGACCGCAAACCGGATCTTTTTCGAAGGACGCGAGATCTTTTATTACCTCTTGGTCCGCCACCTATCGAGCTATGGCGTCCCTATCAGAACGGCGATCCACGCGGCCGCCCTGCATGCTACCGACAATCTCCCACTAGATAAGTGGCTCGTCGTGAAAACTGCTGACGGCGTGACAGACTTCCAACTGACCGAAGATATTCCACTCACAGTCACGCCGGCCCTCGTCATTCCCCTCCGCGCCTTGGCTCTAGACCTCATTGAGCGCGCCGCTGCGGTGTACGCGACGGAAGGCGTGTGACGGGGCCGCCGGATGCCGTTGTGCATACCGTACGATACGACATCACCCATCAGTGACACCAACCAGCCTGGCTCCCGAAGCCGGCTGTTATTGAAAGGAAAAAATGCAAATCCTCGATTTCAAGCTCATCGACGAACGGAGCGGAGGCCATCAGGCCGTCGCCTGTTTCGATCTCGAGCTGACAGACGAAGTGAGGCTTTATGGCCTGCGACTTCTAAGAATGCGTGATGGCCGATTGCTAACCTTCGCTCCGCAGTCCGGCTATCGCCGCGTCGCCACCTTCGCGGCGCCATTGGCCGCACACATCACCAAACTGGCAACCGACCAACTCGAGGCAATGACCGCCGATGGCGACCGACGAGCAGCCTAGTTTCGCTACAGGGGACCGCACACGACACCGCGCCTTCGGCATGGGGAGGGTTGTCTCGATTTCCGATGATCGTGCACTCATCAGATTTGATGATGGCGAATTCCGCACAGTTGCCAATCAATACCTCAAGGAGCCACCCAAACTGGAGTCGGCGAACGACAATAGGGCTGCGACGTCATCGGCATCGCGCTTCACTCCAAGTTCTCCGCCGGCACAGGCGGAAGATCGGTTGCCGTCCTTCATCAATCCAGCTGAATGGCACGGCAAGCCGGTGCCGTCGCGCGAATGGTACGCTGAAGAGCTGATCCCCATGCGTCAAGTCACTATCGTAAATGGCGATGGCGGCGTGGGCAAATCCCTTCTGACGCTACAAATCGCTGCCGCTGGCGCCATGGCAGTCGACACCTTGCAAATGAAGCCTTGTCCAGGTCGCACGCTTTACGTCGGCGCTGAGGATGAGGCGGAAGAGTTTCACCGTCGCCTACTGGACATCGCAAAGTCGCACGGCCGCACTCTAGCCGATCTCGCGGACTTTCGCCTGTTACCCCTCGCCGACCGGGATGCGCTGCTTTCCGTTCCGGATCGGAACGGCAACATGCAGGCAACGCCCCTACTCGGGCAGATCGCCGAATTCGCCGGAGAGTTTCGACCTCGCCTCGTCGTTCTAGATACTGCCGCGGATCTCTTCGGCGGCGACGAGATCAAGCGCGGCCAGGTCCGACAGTTCATCGCCCTGCTGCGCAAGTTAGCAATCGAGCTCGATTGTGCAGTTGTTCTGCTCGCGCATCCGTCCGTCGCCGGTATGATGAGCGGCAGCGGATCCTCCGGCTCTACCGCGTGGAACAACTCGGTCAGATCACGGCTCTATCTCACTCGCCCCGAAGCCAAAGATGCCGATTCAGACCTGCGTATTCTGAAAACCATGAAGGCAAATTACGGCACGACGGGTGGCGAAATACGGCTGCGCTGGAAGGATGGTGCGTTCGTTCTCGACGATGGGAAGCCTCAGCTGGGATCACAGCTTCTGGCGGCAAAGGCCGAAAGAGTGTTCAAGGATGTGCTGTCTCTATTCAACCGCACTGGCCAGAACGTCAGCGACGTCACTGGCACCAGCTATGCCCCCGCGAAGATGGCGAAGCACCCTGCCGCCGAGGGCATGTCGAAGAAGGCGCTAGCGGATGCGATGCAGCGCCTCATTGATTCAGGCGATGTGCGGATCGTTATGGAGGGACCACCGTCCAGACAACGAAAGCGACTGATCCTGGCGTCCGAAGATTTCGGCCCTAAGGGCTGAACGCCGAACCTTTCGGGGATTTCCACCGGCCCTTCCACCGCGCTTCCAGCGACCTTCCACCGCCTTCCACCGAGGGTAGCCACCACCCCCCTTATACCCCCCGTGCGGTGGAAGCACCGCTGGCCGGTGGAAGCCGGCCGCTCCCTACCCACCGCTTATCGAAACGCAATCGAGGAGAAGATTGGATGAAAATATGTTCGCACTCCCCGCCCCTTACTCCGCCACCCGCCACACCGTCATCGTCCGCGGCGATAAGACAATCATAGAATGGCAGCCGTGCCGGGTCATCGGCATCGATGCCAGTGGTGATGAACCACAATATATCGTCGAGATCCGTAGCAAGGATGGTTCGTTCTGCATCGACAAGGCCGACGTGATCCGCAAGCCTGCGCCCTCGGCTGCCTAACACCACCAGCACCCAAAACCAATCAATGAAAAACAGCATCGATCCTGCCCGAAGGCCGGATCGAGCGCTCACGGAGTACAAACTTGCCCAAAATTGAAGAGACGTGCGAGGTCACGATCAACGGAAAGACCTTCCGTGATTGGGACTCGGTGACGGCGACTGCGAGCAGCAATCCGGTTGTGCGCATGGTTACGATAAGTGTGACAGAGAAGGTCGGCGCCAACGGTGCGGTCGGACAATCCCTGCAGATCAAGCCAGGGGATGCTGCCACCGTGAAGCTTGCCGGCCAGCTTTTTGCGTCTGGTCACATTCATGAGCGGCAGGTTGCTTACGACGCCAACAATCATTCGGTACGCGTGACGTTTGCATCGCAAGTACAGCGGGCGGTCAGACAGTCAATCCCTCTCAAGGATGGCGAGTTCAAGAATTACAGCTTTCAGGCCATTGCCAACAAGGTGCTGGCGCCGGTAGGTGTAGCTCTGAAAGCGCTCAGCCCGCCCGCGGGATGGGACAAGCCTTTCAAGTATGTGAATATCGAGCCGGACGAAACGCCATTCAGCCTTTTGTCCAGGCTGTCGAAATATCGCGGCATTTGGCTTCGCGATGATAAGAATGGCAATCTGGTCGCACAAGGCAGTGCCGATAAACAGCCGACCGCCGAATTCGTCGAGGGACGGAATATTCTGGCTGCGAGCTGTCTCGCTGAGAATCCACCAGACACGAATATCGCCGTTATTGGGCAGCAGCGTGGAACCGATAATAACACGCCGGCTCAGAACCGCGGCGCTTATTCCGGGAAAGCCGATGCTAAGGGATCGAACTTCAGTACTTATAAGAGGATGCAGGCCGATATTCCTGCCGACAGCGATGACCTGAAACAAGCAGCTGGTAATAGCTTGCTGCTTTCTCTGAGCCGGCAGGTCACCGTTCGTATCGTATATCAGGGCTGGTTGCTATCAACCGGCAGTTTGCCCGAGGTGTTCGACTTCATATCGATCGACTCCCCAATGCTGATGCTGAAAACCTCGGATCTGCAGATCGCCGAAGTGACCTTCACTCAGGATCAGGCCGGAACGCGCACCACGCTCATTGCTCAACACTGGCTTACGTCACCCGGAAGCGTCGAAGGCTCAGCTCCTGAGCAGACCGACGCGCAAAAGGCGACGTCCACTCCGGTTACCCCAACGCCTCCAACGACCGATGGCCCGAAGGGGCAGGAAGTCATCTTTTAGCGCACACGCGAGACTTTCATGACAATTGCACGCGGAAGCATAAAGTCCGTCAAGGACGGCAGCCGACCAATAGCAGGCGGCCTCTCGGCCGCCCTTTCCCAACATATCGAGAGCACATGCAATGGCTGAACCTTTAGTTCTTGAAGCCGCCGTCGTTGACAAGTTCAGCAAGCCGCTGAAAGACCTTGTGAACCGTATGAAGGATGTAAAAGCCCCAGACGGAATGAAACAGGTCGGTAAGCAGCTGGAGAGCATCCGGAAGGGGGCCGAGGGCGTAAGCAAGGCTGTCACGAACGGCTTTGGCGGCTTGACCACCGGCCTTGGTCTTGGTGCCATTAGCACCGGCGCATTGTCCGCAGCTGGGGCGCTGGCTGCGGTCGGCGCGGCCGTTCGATCGTTCGCTGATAATGCTGTGCACATGAGAAAGTTCAGCAATGCGACCAGCATTTCGATCGCAAAGTTGAAGGAAATGCAGCAAGTGGCGTCCGGCTTCGGGATTGATCCAGGTAGCATCGAAGCCGGGATGTCTTTTTCGGCACAGAACGCCGATGCAATGCGCCTTCGCCAAGGCAGCTACGGCGCCATCGCCGGCCTTCGTGGCGGACGTGGTATTGCCGAGGATCTCGCGAATACCAAATCCAATGATGAGGTCTTTGAAAAGGAAGTGGCCTACATTGCGAAGCAGAAAACGGCGCAACAGCGGCGGGTTCTATCGCAACTTTTCTTCGGTACAGACGAGTTTGCCGAGCTTGGCGCAAACGGCATAGAAGAGCTAAAGAGGCGCCGTGCTGAGGCGCGCAAGAATGTTCAGGTTCCTTCGGACGCTGATGTGCAGAAGGCGCGTGATTTTCAGGATGCCATTTCGCATCTGAGTGCCACATTCGAGAATTTGAAGAACTCGGTCGGCGGCGAATTAGCGCCCGACATCACGGCGGCGGCTGACGCCTTCAAGGAATTTGCAAGTTCCCATGTTGGCGACGTGAAGGCTTTCTTTCATGACGTCGTAACGACAGTCGAAGGCTTTGATTGGGCCGGAACCGCCAAGAATTTTCATGACCTGTTTGATGATATCAAAAGCATCGCCGATTGGGCGAGCGGCACCGCCAAGGCGAATGCCACAGAGAAGCGCGACGATGCCACTGACGGTCAATATTATAAGGTAAAGCCATCATCCTGGCTTCCAAGCTGGCTTTCCAATCTCAGCCCGATTCAAAAGGGCGGCCCGCTAGATCGGGCAATTCAAAGCACTGCCCCTAAGTCGGATCAGCCGACTCGAGATCCCTCGCTCGTTCGTGGGCGCAATGGTCTTTATCATCCGACAGCCTATGCTCCAGGCATGCAAGCCGCCCTCATTGGGGCGTCTGCGGCTCGGAACAATGAGACGATCGCAACCCTTGCCAAGGGCGTCGAGCTCGGCATGATTGCGTTCACGCAAAGCTATCTTGGCGGCGATGCCGAAACGGGCAAGGGCGGCACAGATGGTATCCGGAACGCATCGTGGGGCGGCGGTCGTAGAGCCGTATTTGGTGGCGGCGGAACCGGTGGTCAGATAAGCGCTGAAAGTATCCGGGCAGTTCACGCCAGCGGCAGCCTAGCCAAGAACCAGAGGGAGGCATATGCCGCACTGATCGCAGGTGGCCTAAGCCCTGAAGCTGCGCGGGCATCCGTCGCAAATTTCAGCGGAGAAGCCCTTAGCAAGCCGGGAGATGTGCATTGGGACGGCAAGCACTATGCGCACGGTATCGCGCAATGGGATGACGTCAGATCTCAGCGTATCAAGGACCAGTTTGGCAGATTCCCTCAGCAGATGAGCGTGACGGATCAGGTAAAGGCATACCTGTGGGAAGCGAAAAAGTATTATGCGAATGTCTGGAAGAAGCTGAACAGCGACGACTCTTCCGAGAGTATGGTGGACACGCTCGTTCGCAAATACGAGATTCCCGGCAACCCGAACAAGGCGATATCACAGCGCCTCGCATTCCTGCATGGGTTGCCGGATTTCAAGTCAGCCGCGCAGATGGCTCAGGATAATCAACAGCCCAAGCGCAAATCTGCATCGAAAGAAGCAGCAAAAGCCGGCCTGCAAGGGAGCGGATGGCAGAGTGTCAAGCCGCCGACCGGCCGTCTCGACGTCATCGTCACGAGCAAAGATCAGCCCGTCAGCGTCAAGGCAAGTGACAGCGATATCTTCCAAAGCTTGAAGATTAACCGAGGAAACAAAGTGTCGATCTGACCACGGCCACTCGTCACCATTTTTTGGCGAGTGGCAAACCTCCTCCGGCGGTGTCGCAACCGAACCCCCCCAAAAAAGTGGCGGGTCCTTCCCGCCAAAACCATCCACCGGTATCGCGCCACCGCATGCTTTCGCTAGGCACAGATATTTTATTGGGGGGGGCCATCATGTTTCCGCTCCAGCGCAACGGAGCGTTGAGACAATGGCCATAACGGTGAAAATCGCACTCGAAGGAAGGTTGGCTGGATCTGCGATCCAACGCCTGCACATTCTGCCAGACATCAAGCAAAAACCTGCATTGGAATTCCGACTAAACTGCCGTTGGGCATCATTCGGAAGCAAAGAACTTCCCCATCCGGCAATACGGACTTCATGCTCGCGACAAGTTTCTTAAAGACATCAAGTTCATTGACGGGCAAAATTGTAGATAACGCCCAACCTACGTCCGTGAGAACGTAGCATTGGAGAGCAGGCGTTCCATTGTGATCTGCGAGCGGGCCATCATTCATATAGACGACGGAGGAGCCCTTCTTAAACGCAATTGCAAAAACTCCAACCTGCAATAGCCATATCGGATCCCCGGAGTTCAATGTCCCCTCGACAAACGGGCTTATATGGCCAGTAATGCCGGGATCGACGATCAACCCCGCTGCGACCAATGTCGCTTTCTCTTCGAACGTCAATTCTCCAATAAGCGACTTAGCGAGTACTTTGGCTTTAACTCGAAAAGCAGCAACCCTTTCAAATAGCTGTGCTGTAGAGCTATCTAGTTCATCCGTCACTCGTAGCACCTTGGTGCCAAAAGTACCCGGTTTACGGATTTCCGCCGAAAGAACACGCCCCCATCTTTGCCGAAGATCCTCCGTTGATGCACCTTCGGCATATTGCTCGAATCGATGCATGAACTCGTCACCGATCGTCGATGGCCCCGACTCGGCATCATTGTCTGAAGGCGGATTCAGACGCAAGTCTTCCAGCGCTTCGGCAACTACAGCATCTTTGTTGATTTGTTTCTGCGCTATCTTTTTAAAGTGATTTTCCAGTGTACGGTTAGCGAATTCATCGTCAGCGCTTATCCGTTCAAGCGCGTACTTCGCAGTGGCTTCGATCAGTTGGCGCTCGCCTTCTGTCTTCGTACGACGGCGAATTGTGACGCCCTCCAGCCAAGCATTTCCTAGGTCCGCAATATTTCCTATGAGGCGATCGACGGCGGCTACAGCCCGGCTTTTCGCCGCTGCTTTCACGCCCGTTTCAGTCAGCTCGGCAGAAATCGAGGTTTCATTGCTCAAATGGTCTTCGGACATATTCCTCTCCTAAAAGTAGCAAGAGCATTATGCCGGATTCGATTCATTGCAACTGCTGGCCTTTGCGGGGACAAAATATCTTCGTAGCTAAGCTTTTCCACAGCCGAAACAGACTGCTGATCGTCTGACCACCAGTCGTCCTAAGCCGAAAATTCGCCCTGTACCGAACGCATAAGAAGCCCCGTCCGTTTTCCGATGCTCGAATCCCTAAAAGTCGAGAGCGGACGATTGCGAGCTTTGCCACTCTGGAGGCTCAACACAGCCCGCGGCGTTCAATGAACCCATCGCCCGTTTCCCGACTCGATACGACTTATCTGGGCGGGCAGCGCTGTGCAGGTGTCACCGCACGCATGTGCACGGATAATGCACGGATAATTAAGTGCGCATCCGGGCGGTATCAAAAGTTGTAAACGTAAATGAAAGTGGTTGTATTTGACAAACAAAAAAGCCGCTCGACGAGCACGCGAGCGGCCACGATATAGAAACAAAAAAGGCGGCCTGTTGGCCGCCTTCAGTTACGCAAACCTGCTACAAAGAGATCAGACCTTCAGTAGGTCGAGATAAAGGACTGGCTGCTCCAGTGCCCTGTTGCTTGGTGTATCCAGCAACGTAAAGCCAACTCTCTCATAGAATTTTACTGCGGACTGCTTGGAATCCACGACAACGAACCTACATCCGACATGTGGCATTATCGCGCTTTTTACGAGGCCGACTGAAAACGATACGAGCTCTTCGCCGATGCGCTTTCCACGATAACGTTTATCAACGGCCAATCTTGCAATTTTAACTGCCGGGAATGTTTTGTGCTCGAAATGACCGTCGTTTTCCAAGAGATCAGTCGGTGTCTCCGTGAGGATTTCGCCGCAAATAAGGGTTACATAGGCGATTATTTTTCCACTATTGAGGAAAACGCCATAAGTTCTGGCAAAGCTATATTCTTGATAAATCTTAGCTTTTTTCTGAAGGAATGTCTTGAGCGGCTGAAATTCAACGTCGCCAAGAGAAAGCCCGGTGACACGATCACCGGGCTCTATCAAGCGTAGTTCTGTTTCCTCATCCATTGGGCGCTTACTACTTCGCTGGCGCCTTAATGGTAAGCTTCACTTTGCCGGTGGACTGGAATTCGTTGAATAATTCTTTACCACGCGCTACAGTGTCGTGAGCGCTGGCTTTTGGCTTGCCATACGTCACTTGGTTTTTAAACTTTTTGGCGTCGGTCTCAGTGAGCTTCACCTGACCGAAGGCGCTGGAGATAACTGCCATTACGCGATCCTTTCTGTCGGTGTTAGTGGCGATTGTTATGGTACATATAGTTTATTGACGAACACTTAGCAACGTGATACGAACCTAACCGTTCGGTTCGTATCACGCAAAGCCGTTTTTGGTGTAAAATTTATTACCCATACTAATCAACTGGTTAACACCAGACATCACGATAAGTTCCGAAAATTCCCTTTAAGAGCTGCCAAAATACGATTGATTCTGGCTACGCCGCTCTCACGAACATAGCCGTCTCTCGCCTGACTGGGTCCCTCCCCTCGCGCTCAACGAGCACGCCCTCTTTCAACAGAGCCCTTGCAACCGAGAAGGAGCATTCCCACCTCGAATCCGTCTGTAACAGTCGAGGAGACTTCAATGATTCCGAATGCCACGCTGTCCATCAAGGACAAGGGTTCGTCGATGCCAGTCAGTGCGGCGCTCGCGACGGGTGGCTACCTGCTTCGCGGCCATAATTTATATCTTGGAGATGCCTCTGGCGCCCAGTACGTTGAGCTTTCGGGCGATTTTGCAAAGACGCCGATAAGAGTGCTCATTCAGCGTTGCACGCAGAACGGTGAGGCGCTTGCTATCCCATACATGCCGGTGAGGCGGATTTGATAAACCCTTCTCGGCGCGGCTTCCAGCTTATCTGCATTTTCCGATCGTGCTGAGCGACGAGAACTCTTCGGTCTGTTTGCTCATTCTTCAAAATCCTGACCGCCGCCGGCCGCGGCGATCGCGCTTGGGTTTGTAGGCCTCGTGGTCAGTTGGCCGCTCGCATATTCACTCGCGGCGTGCTTTCAATTGCTGCTCGAAATGCTAGCTGGGGTAGTTTAATGTTGCTCGGTTCGACCGTCTTGCCTTTCACCAACTCTTGCGCGAATGCTTCATGCCGGGCGGTTTTCAGCACTGGAATAGATCAACCTTGGGAGACGGCTTTGGATGACGATGAAGATCTGATGGAATCAATCAAAAAGCACGCAGCAAGAGCACACGAGGCAAAGCCAGCCACGTTTGATGTCTGGGGACTTGCCCTGCAATTGCAGTCCTTTTACCCGCACCGCTCAAAAGAAGATATCGCCGAGAAGATCAGAGATGTCTTCCGGTCCGAAGGTCTTTTCTATTGAGAGCGACCCTCGATCAATAATGCCCCTGTTCGCTTTACCAGGATTGGCAATGATGATCTCCGGCTCGTAAGAACTGGATATGAGGGAGGTCTGTCTCCCCAAAGCGACGGCGGTTGGCATTGGTGGCTACGCTCGTCGAGTGGCCGGTTCGCAGGTTCCGCTGGCTCGCTTACAGGAGCTGAGAGTTCGTTAAATACGATTATCCGTGCCATAGAAAGCGGCGAAGATCCAACGATCTGTACGTTGCGATACCGAGGAACTTCCACGCCATAGCGGGAGCGGACGGCCTGGTGGTGGCTGCCCAGCCTTACGCCAGTGAGTTGCGGGAATAACGGGGATAACTCAACCTCCCCATTGCGACTCAGAGGAGATCGTAATGTGCTGTTATTGCAACCCAGAAAGGAGCAATAATGGCCGAAAACATCGCAAACGGGGACGTCGTTCAGCTTAAGTCTGGCGGTCCTAAAATGACCGTCAATATCGTCGCAAAATATGATTACGAGGACTACGAAAGTGCCAACTGCGACTGGTTCGTGGCCGACAAAGCGCCATGGAAAAAAGAAAGCGGCATCTTCCCGCTACATTCGCTAAAGAAGGTCGAATAAACATTCATGGAGGGCCGCTTGAAGTACTGGGTCGATATCTATCCGCCAAATGTCTCAGAGCCTCGCAGCCCCTTGAAAAGGAGAGCCGAATTCTGGGCCAGCAGCTCTTTAGAAGCTGCTGAGATGGCTCACGAGGGTAGACAGCTCAGCTCTAACGGCCCGAATGGAATGCTCGCCGCGATCGTCAGGACTGACGGGATTCCGAACCGCACCGAGTCGTTCTTCTTCACAACCTATGAATGATATGCATGCGCCGTCCACCACCCATCGATTTATCAGTTGCAGCAGCCTGATAGTCCTGCGGGAGGGCCGGATGTGAGCTCACCCGATAGTATCTGACGAGCTCATTGTGAGGCCTTGATGCGAGCGGCATAGGCCCATGGCATCAGATCGTCGATATCTTTGGCGAGGTGGCCGTTTGCGAGGCGGGTGAAGAGGTCGCACAGGATAGTCGCAAGGCTCAACGCCGTTCATTTTACAAGTGCCGATTAGGCTGGCAAACCGGGCCCAACTGCGGCCCCCTTCATCGTGGCCCGCAAAGAGCGCATTGCGGCGGTTCATGGCCGGTCGGCGGATCGCGTTTTCCACCAGGTTGGAGTCGATATCGACGTGACCGTCGTTCAGGAACTGCCGGAAGCCGTCCTGCCGCGTTAGCATATAGGCCAGGGCTTTTCCGAGATCGGACTTGCGTGAGACGCGCTTGGCTTGCGCTGCCAGCCAGGTGAAGAACACGTCCACCAGCGGGAGGGCCAGGTCCTGTCGAACTGCCCGGCGATGTTCGGGATCTGAGCCCCGGATACTGGCTTCGATCTTGTAGAGCGCGGCGATCCGCACTAGCGCCTCGTCGACGATGGGCGATCCACTCTTTGGCGTGCCTTCAAACGCCGTCACTCGGCTCAAGAATATGGACGCTGCCTGTGTGGGCATCGCAGAACGATGGGATAAAATCTCCCCGCCGAGCAACGCAGTTCTGTGAAATTTCTCGGGACGGAACAGTCAGGAACGAACCCCAATCTGTCGCCGCGCTCCAACAATCTCAGACCGCGCACTGTCGGAAGCGCGTAACGCGGAATCAAAAAAGCCCGAGGCGTTTTCACTCTTCGGGTACATGCAGTAGGTGATAAAGTTGATCATGGGCCTATTTGGCCAGTCATGGGCCCTTGGGGTGTGAAAATCTGACAAAAATTCCCCAATGGCTGTATCGGACCAGGCCCAAAACGACCCAAAGGAGTGTAGCAGAACGCGCCGACCTGCTGTGCAGGAAACGGTTGCGGACCTGGGTTGGGGAAACCTCCATGCGCCTGGGCCCAAGCCCAGTAACCATTTCCTTTGGCATATGCTGGATTCTCAACAGAGTTGTAGTCTCGCGCGTACTGGATTGCGAAGCTATGAACTCCCCAATCGCGATATTGATCGACGTGGGTCAATTCATGGGCCCATGTTGAAGGATTTGCGGCTTCGCTGGGGCCTCGGAAAACGACAACATCGATAAGTGTAACAGCATCGGCATACCCCCCTTGCTCAAGCATGTGCGCAAGGTTCAAAAAGCCGCCATCTCCCACCTTGTAGCGAACTCTGTTCATCGAGTCTTCAGATGCATAGCCGGTCAGCATTTGCCGAATATTAGGTGGTATCGGCATAGACCCATTTATAGCGGTATTGTGGGATGCAATAATCCACTGCTCGAGCGGCACTCCACCGAGCTGTGCCTGTATCTCTTTTTTGGCATGCTCTGCCGCGTTGCCAATATCTCCGCCGACTTCAGGTAAACATACGCATGCTATATGTAATGGGTCGCATTTTTCATATTGCCCGCTTGGGCATGCGTAAGAATAGGAGACGGAGAAGCAAAATAAAAGTAAGCCAATATACACTGCTTCACTCTTAAAATAAGGCATCTCAACCTCCAAATCTACGCTTTGGTAGAGAAGGACTACAATCCTTATCAATACATATTGCAAGTAGATTCATAAAAATTCAGAATAAAACCTTGAGAAGATTTCATCCCCTCACCTTTTCGAATAAGGCCTTCACAAAACTACAATCAAATAGCGGCGGACCATCGGTGAATCTGCCACGTCCGGTCATCATCTGGTGTTCGAATTCCCGATACGAAGGATCGACTGCGTCAAAACTGTTCGGCTCGGTCAAAGAACCACCGCCGGCGTTCGCTTCGTCATGATGTCTTTCCTCACCTGCCATATCGATCCTTGTAACATCCCTCCCTCCCCCCAGAGTTCTCGTTCCCTCACACGAAGGAGGTTGCCATGACCGACGAACTAAGTGCCGGATTCACGGGGACACCCGCGGAACCACTAACGGGCGCGCGGAAAGTTGTAAGGGACGCGACGGACGCCATCATGCATGAGAGCACCGCCGTCGCGGCGGGCGCTGCTGAGCATCCACATACGGCGACCGGGATCGTCCTAGCGATCGGCACCCTTGCCTTTGCGATTGGCTATGTGCTCGGGCGCGACGCGGGGTCTAATGATTCTCGCTGGTGGTAACGAGACTGGCGGGGTGCGCCAGCCGCCGGCTGCGGCGCGAAACATCTTGCGAACTCGCTGATCTCGCCCCGCTTGAGAGAGCGGTAGGTCAACCAGTCCACCTCGCCGCGACCGTCATTACAAGTCTTGCATGCCATAGCCAGGTTGTCGGGGTGGTTAGATCCTCCATCCGCGCGGCGCTGCAGGTGCTCGACTGTGGCAGCGTCAGGCCTCTGCTGGTCACGCCAGCGATATGAAAGGATGACATGCCGGTCGCAATAGCAGCATTTTCCATCCTGCTTGGCAAACAGTGTCAACAAGTAGCGTCGTTTCAAAGCTGTCTTCATTTCGCGACGGTAACATACATCGACGAAAAAACCGCCGGCTGGTGAGACCGGCGGCGCGCACTGATGGACTGATATGGCGACCTCGTAGCGCTAGCCAACCAACTCCCAACGATGTAGATCTTCACACCATGGCGCTAGACCCACTCAAAGTTCTTTCAGATTATGCTGAGGCGGATTGCACCGTGCAATTCTGGATTGCCGGCGCTCCCGCAGTTGAATTCAAGTCTCTAAGGGCCGCCGTCAAATACGCGAAAGATCTTGGTGGGCGATGGCAGGAGATCGAAATCACGGTGCATTTGCCCCGTGAGGACATCGTTTATGCAACCGAAAAGGTGCACCGACTGATCGATGCATTGCAAGATCGCGACTAGGATTAGCTCCAATCATCGCCGACATTAGGGGCGGAGTTGCGATCTCGTAAAAGACGCCGCTCAACAGGGCGGCGACCCAAGCCTTGGGTGCGATCCAAAATTCGCGCCCTTCCGTCACTAGATGGCAGTATTCAACACTTTACCATGCGTTGACCAGTCGCAGCAAAGATTACCGGCCGGCGCGCTGCTTTTGTGGGTGCAGGTGGTGACCGCGCCGGCCATTGGTAACTGGTGGTGGCCCACCGCCGACATGCGGCGATGGCGACGGGCCGACGCCGGATAGAGCGGAAGTTCCTGCAGCTGAAGATCAACGCACCAACGAGATGTGCTCGAACATCGACCTGGAGGCTTATATCCTAGCAAAGCTAGCGGCCGCCTTGGTCTTTGCCGGTCTGCTCTGATGTGGTCAACTCGCAGTGTAGAATCACGGTGAGGCCGCCATGCTCATATACCTCCTACACATCGCCGCATACACGTATGGAAACTTCGTTGGGTTACTGTACGATCCTACGTTTATTGTCATGCTCGTCGTGGTCGCGGGAGTGGCTGCCGTCACGAGAAGGATCGTCTATCCGATCGGCCTTACCATCCTATGTGCGATCAGCCGCTACTACATCTCATGGTCCAACATGAGTGCCGCCGGCCTCGATGCCCACGCCTTTGCTCTTTATTCGGGCTTCTCCACTCTTATCGGCTTCGTATTGATCATCGGAATTGTCCGGCTAATCCGTCGTATCGTCTCCTGATACCGGCCTCCCTCACCGCGAGGAGAGATACCGGCCGGCGCGCTGCTTTTGTGGGTGCAGGTGGTGACCGCGCCGGCCATTGGTAACTGGTGGTGGCCTGCCGCGGCAAATGCGGCGATGGCGACGGGCCGACGCCCAGGACAAGGCGCTTTAGAGAACCGGCTCAGCGCTGTGATAGCAGCCGCCGGTTGCCGCTGCGGTTCACGCGTCGCGACTTGCCCGCGGGGATTGAGATCTAAAGTGGCTCAAGATCGTGCGATCGAGCCCGAAATGATCAAAGTAAATTTCATGAATGGGGTGATCGCCCGGCGCAGAGGACGGCTCCAATGCATCGCCGAGTACGTTCCTTATCGGGCGCTCCGTGCATGTTGTCAGTATCTCGTAGAGTTCACGGCCGGCCGCCGTCTTTGAGCGGTCGATAATAATTGCTACATCGCCGTAAAAGTCGACGATCTGGGTAAGCCTCAAACGAAACACATTCGGTCGTCTGCCGATCAGACTGCGAGGGAGTAAGATTCTTTCGGAATGCGTATGCGCTTGCACGGCGTCGCTCCTCGTTGTCACTTTGGTGTCTAGGTGATACCTTTAGCTCAAGGTGGTGCGTTCGTCAACACCTTTGGATATCTTTGATACTAAAGGATCATTTTATGCTCTCTGGCAGGCAAATTTCGGCCGCCCGCGCTCTTATAGGGATGTCACAGGCGACGCTTGCGCTCGCCGCGAACATCTCCGTGCCGACGCTGAAACGTATGGAAGCGAGCGCGGGAGCGGCCGCCGGTATGCGGAACAATGTTGCAGCTGTTCGCACTGCCCTCGAATCGGCTGGCGTGACGTTCCTTGATGCCGGGGGTATCGCAAGCGGCCCCGGCGTATCTCTGCATAAGCCGAATGGTGCGGCCGTTGACGTCGACGAAGACGAAGTTGTCCAGTACCGCGAAAATCTAGAGAATGACGCACCACCTGGCGCCGGTGGCTGACACGAGAGCAGCCTTCATGTCGAAAATCAACGATCTGATAGCATCAGCAAAAACTGTCTGCGACCGATACGAAAGGGGTCTCATGGAGCGAGAGACCGTGCGCGAATGGATCTTGCGTCTGGGTATCTATCCAACGCCGCATGGCGATCGTTTGCGGATAGCGCGGGAGTGGTTCATTGCTCATCCAGCAAGCGAGGTGCCGACCAATATAAGGCAAGTCGACATTGAGAGGCTGAAGGCAATCTTTTCTCATTGATCAGTCGGACTTGATTGTAACCGCCGATACTATACAGACCAGCGAAGGGCGCGACTGCCGTTAGTTTTAGAACGGGGTCGGGTGGCCGATTGACGTCACGCTGCTGCCACGAGATCACGTGGCCGTCCTCTAACTCTATTGAGCTCAGCGGCTTGACTGCCTCTCCTCTGCGCAATAGCCTCGATCTGCGGCCGACCAATCCGCTTGCGATCCGTCACCACCGGACAGACATAGCTTTTCGACATTCGTGCCGGACGGCAATGGTTTGACCCGTTCAATTGGTGAAGCTTGCGCAAATCCTATACCCAAAAGTCCGCCCTGGATTACGTCCGGACCGTTCAGCCTCTTGACCCCGATAAAGGGTGGCAGCGAGAGGATGTTCAACTCGCGTTCATGGCCGGCGCCGAAGCGCCGCCGGTCACACGGCTCATGTCTTTAAGGGATGTCGCCGATGCTTTGGCTGTTTCTGTCTCCACGGTCAACGATCTCGTGCGTTTCGGCGAGCTCGCCTATGTCCACGCCGGCCGCGGCACAGCGAGAAAAAGGCTGACCTTTAGGCCGGACGACGTTGAGAGCTTCGTCATGCGCCACACGCGGCGCGACTACCACGATCCAGGGCCGAAGACTGCTCGCCATGGCACGCGCAGAGGTGCGCGCGATCTTGCCATCGATCGCTCTATGGCTGGCAGCGACGGGTTCCTAGCCCAGCGCGCCGCTAGGCTGGCCGATGCAAAAGCGAGGAAAAGAAAATGACAGACGAAAACTCCCCTCGCCTGATCGGCCGAAAAGAAGCGGCGGCATATTGCGGGATCGCCGAATCCACTTTCTCGATGTGGGTTGCAACACACAAAATGCCCTCCTGCATTCCTGGCACCCGGAAATGGGACAGGCGCGCGATCGATGCCAAGCTTGATGAAATCAGTGGCCTGACCGCTGTTGATGGCGAAGATCCATATGACAAATGGATGCGAGAAAATGCGGGTGGTAGCAAAGGTGCCAGCCTATCAGAATGGCGTGAGAAGAAGCTCAAGCGCCAAGCCAAATATAAGCCGCAAATGGCTCTCGATGCGAAGCTCGAGCGCATTTTGCTAGAGATGGCAGCCAACCCCGAACGCGACACAATTGCATCGGTTGCCGCAGCCGGACCAGTGTTGATGGATCGCCTTATCGAAGCCGGAGCCGTCCGGTTGGTCGGCACCCGACACCACGAGTTCCGCTATGCGCTGACTGAGGAAGGCGATGAGGAGGCAAAGCTCATCAAGAAATGGCGGGCGCTAGCACCATAAGTTGTCGCGATTCGAAACTCGACATTTCCGATTCAGAAGTACGAAGTAACGGGGGGAGAGTGGCAACGACGCGGCAGTGTTCGTGCGATTATCAGTGGGGAACCTATGGACGAGATCAAGCGATTGTATAGCCGTGAAGAGCTGCACGAACTCGTGTGGTCCACGCCAATGCAAAAGTTGGCTGAGAGATTTGGGCTATCTGATCGTGGTCTCGCCAAAACCTGCGCACGACACCTAATACCGGTGCCACCGCGCGGCTATTGGGCAAAGCTTGAGGCCGGTCAAAGCGTAAAGAAGACCCCGCTGAGGAAGGTGGAAAACGCGGCGTTGCATAGAGTGGTGGTGGGAACAGGTGCCCTCTCTCCCGAAGCGCAGGAGCTGCTAAACGCCGTCAAACGCAACAAAAATTCGGATCACGTAGTAAAACAAAACCCTGTCAGTCGAGATAGACTCTCGCCAGTCGAGGGTTATCTCGCCCCGCCCATCCGGCAACCAAATATTGCGATACGAGTCGTTGCCCGATCCCTTAGGAGATCGCGTCCGACCAAAGTCGGCGCGGTGAGCAGCTATAGTGTCCACCTCCATCAGACATCCATTGAGCGAGGAATTGCATTTCTCCACAATTTGGCTATTCGCCTGAATGACAAAAAGTTATACCTTGTCGCGGAAGAAGAAAAGCTAACCGTCAAAGGATTGCATGACGAAGTTTCGGTTTCCTTGGCCGAGAATACCAGAAGACAGGAGCATATCCCGACGAAAGCTGAATTGAATAAGCTTGAACAACTGAAGAAGGGCTATCCGACCAAACTGCTGGACTTGTTGGGGCCTTCGATCAAACGTCGAGCTTGGGAACAATTCGATATCATCTATACTGGCAGCTTTCGTTTCGGCTGCGATGATTGGCACGATGGATTGCGACAGTCCTGGAGCGATGGAAAGACGCAGCGCCTTGAGGGTATGTTAGATACTATCGTGGAAGGGCTATCAGTCCTGCTTGCATACAAAAATAGTAAGCGGGAACGCCAAGCTGAAAAAGAACGTCGGCACTTGGATAGCCTTCGAAGACGCGAGTTGGCGGCGCGTCGAGCCGAACGCGAGGAAAAGCGGCTATCGCTCCTATCTCAACTGTGCGCTCTTCATCGCGAGGGCGCCGGTTTGAGGTTGATGATCGAGGCCGCGACCAAGCATCTTTCGGATGCGCCAGCGGAATATGTGAGCATGATCGGCTGGGCTCGCGAACGATTAGATCATGTAGAAGAGAAGCTCAGCGTCGCCGGCATTGTTGATGCCTTACGCGCCGGCAATCTATTCCCGGTAGTTGATGAATTCTCAGATCAAGTTCAGGCGTTGTTGCCCGAGGCTGAATCCGGTGACGGCTGACGGCGAGCGATCCGCGAGTTTTGCCGATACCTTTTCGCCGGCCTCTGCATGTGCGATCAGGTCTAATCGTTCTGCTTCTGGCATCTTGATAAGATGCATCCATCTCGACGCCCTTGTCGAGGGACGTGCCAACGATGCGGGTGATGTCAGGGCCGAGCGCTGCGCCACGTTGCGCAGCAACCTGTATCGCTCGCACGGACCTTCCGCTAGTTTCGGCAGTCGATGACGCAAACGCAGAATTTGCGTTTGCGTTTACTATATTACCCATCGAAGCATTTGCGGCGCGAGCACCTATTGCTTTCGCAGGTCCGTAGATCTCTTCATAAATCGCCTTGCGTCGCGCGACGTGAGCCGCTTCCTGCGCTGGCGAGAGCCCGGCATGCTGCAGGTTCTCGTCGATTTCCATTAGCTCGGCTTCGCCACATGATAGACTTTCCATGTCTTCAGTGACAACCTAAAGGTCTACGAACCACTGTAGCCGGTAGTCAGATCATGGAACTTCTGCAGCGGGAATTTCAAAACCAAATCCTTCACGTGTTGTCGGAACAGTATCCAGCGACTGTCGATCTTGGCGCGGCTGGGCTCGCCAATGACGGGCGGCAACTTGCTTATAACCTTGCATATCTAGAAGAACATCGGCTCATCACTGTTATCTGGACCCACCCGCTCAGCGGCGATCCATTTGCCGGGATGGCCAGGATAACTGCCGCCGGCATTGACTTTATTTCAGACGACGGCGGCCTATCCGCCATCCTTGGTGTCGTGACCGTGAAGTTGCACGAGGATACGGTCAAAGCTCTTCTGTTAGACAAGGTTGCGAAATCGAATATAGAGCCAACTATTAAACGTCAGCTCATCGACGAGATAAAGAAATTGCCGGCTCTGATGACCAGAGATGTCGCAATGGCGGCGCTAAAAAAGGGAATCGAAGATATACCTGACGTAGTCAATTGGCTTCATCACTTTCTCCCACACGTCCATCCATGAAAGGAGATCCTTCCCGTGAGCGACGTTATTGTGCCTTTCAAATGCCCGGCATGCGACGGCGAGCAGTTTCGGACTGCAAAAGAAATCAAATCCTACCAAGACTTCACCGGTGCTGTCTGTGATGGCTGCGGGCGTACCATCGTGGACGACGACATCAAAAATCACGCGATCGCACTCGCCAGACAGTTGGCGAGCGACGCGTTCAAGGATCTAAAATTGTAGTCAACCCGGAGAGGCGTAAACCGTCTTTTCATAGTCGATCCGCCAATTTGGCGCGCGCTAACGGTTGCCCTAACTGACCCAAGGCTTCTTTAGAGACGAACGCCGAATAGCCACAAACTCGAGGTTTCCCGTGACGCACAGAAAATGGAGCAAGGCGGTCACGATCGCTCTTGAGAGCCCCGACGAGTGGGTCGTTATCGATACGACCCAAGCCGCCAGCTGGGCGTTGATAGAAGATTGGCCACTTGAAGAGGCGCCCGCATTGGATCGAGCCCTGTCCGTCTGCGCCGACGTGATCAGCGGCAAGCGAACCCCCGAGGATGCTCGCCGGGCGTTCATCGATGCGGTCAATGAAGCCCAGATACCAATGAAGGAGGGGTGAGGTCGCGGCGCGTCTTAGGTTCTGTGTGGCCCTCGGCGCGTTGCTGAGGCATCCCTCGCCTTCTAGTAATGGTGGGGAAATTTTCCCACTATTCATTTCAGCCCGAATCTGCTTTCGGCGATGTCTGAATTCAAATATGGCTATGCAGCTAATGGGCGAATTCTTACGCTCGACATTCGCCCTTTATTCGGTAATGATCGCCGAATTGAGGACTTAAGCCGTGTTTTGCATTCGAGTGTTCCTAATCGGAGTGGCCTTTCTTCTTTGGGCGTTGAATGCGCGAGCAGATGACAGCATCGCGCCATTTTCAGTGTCGCCTGTCTGGCCGCTAGCAATTCGCCTCGACGGTCCGATCGATAGCCGCTCTGCCCTCACGTTTCGACGGGTGCTGGCAGCCAACCCGAACCTAAAAATCCTTGTTCTGAACAGCCCCGGCGGCGATGTCCAGAACGGACTGCTGATTGCTGACGACGTCTATACGAAGGGCATGAGCACTGTCATTCCCGCTGATTCCGCATGTGCCTCGGCTTGCGCCTACGTCTTTTTCGCCGGCCGAAACCGCATCGTGCAAGGTAGGCTCGGCGTGCACCAGATCAGCGGCAACGTCGGTCTCGGTGATGCGCAGTTAAATATTTCCGATATTCTCGACACGTTGAACAAATACGGCGTCGATCAGCGCATATTCCCGATCATGTTCCGCACGGCGTCCGATGACATCCATTTTTTCAGCACTGATGAGATCAAGCAATTCGGGATTGAGCATCTCTCACCGGGTTCGGACAACAGCCAGGTTTCATCTGCGCAACCCAGCACCCCCACGATTCAATCGGCGCCCGCCTCAATGAGCGGCATGAGAGACGAGGAGACCGCGGCAAGGAACTTCGTCGCAGAGCTGGTGAATTCGGGGAGCCTCCCGGCCAACCAGGCAATTGCCTTTGCCTCGAATGTCTATGCCGGCGAAGTCCGCTTTTACGGCAAACAGAGAAGCTTAGACGAAATACTCGATGACAAGCGCAAGTTCTTTGAGCGCTGGCCGAGCAGAATGTACCGGCTGAGACCGGAAAGCCTCGTGACCGCGTGCGACGCTGATCTTTGCCGGGTAACGGGCGATTTCGACTGGTATGTGAGCAGCCCGCAACGGGCAAAGAGCCTCAGCGGCACAGCAGCATTCTTCTACTCGCTCAGCATGAACGGCCGCATTCAAGTCGTCGCCGAGGATGGCAAGGCTCGAAAGTGATGGTCGACACAGGGATTTATCGACTGCTTCAAATGTCAGGGAGACAGGCATGAAACGTTTGTTTGCGATCGCCGCCCTTGCGGTGATGGTGTTTTCGACAACCGCCGAAGCGAGATATGATCGCCGGCCATATCATGGCTTTGCCACGGGCCACTGCAAGCGTGCCAGCTGTTACGCGAAGCACCCCGGCGGAACCTATCACTACCCATATCATTACGGGCACAGGCGCCATTAATCGGCCGGTTTGCCGGCCCTTTCGTCGAAAGCTCTCGACACCTTCAGCCGGCTATCCCAGTTCCCTAGATATTCGCGGGCAAGCTCTCGGCTCTCTGTAAACGTCACGTTCTCCGCATTCCGTTTTTGCGCGGCCGCGGTGTAATTGTAAGAGCCGCCGATCGTCAGATGCCCGTCAATCACGATGATCTTATTGTGGGCAATCGCTGGCTCGAAATCGATCCAGACGGGAACGCCGGCGGCTTCGAGCAGCGTCGCGCCCGAATATTTGCGCTCATTCGTCTTGTCAAGGATAGCCAGAACTTCGACGCCCCTGCCCGCGGCGCTGCAGCGCGTGGATAATGGACAGAGAGGTGAAGCCATAGGCCTGAACGCGGATGGATGACCGAGCGCGGTCGATCGCCTCGATGATCTTGCCCTCGCACTGTTCGCCCGGCGTGAAGCAGACTGTGATCTGTGCCGTGACCGGCTGACCGGCAAATGCAGGTAGCGTAATTGCAAGTAAAAAAATTTAGGGCCGCGACAGATTTAAAATGTAAAAGGCTTTGCATCATGACCCCAGGCGATGAATCGACCTCGCGTAGACACCCAAGTTTGTACCCCGGCCCTCCACCACAATCTGCGTGTTTGGCTTAAGCTGCTGCCTCACCTCATCCGGCACGTGGCAGAGAAAGTCGAAGAACCATGGCAAATCGCGGAGTTCGATCGGCGTATAACATCCCCGACCACCGTCACCATCGGATGTCTCCACCGTATAGATGAGCGCGACGCGGTGGCCTGCGATTGCTGCCATCAGCATTGGGACGCCGGCCAATATCGGTGCGCTCCCCAGTAAGTACCCGATAAACGGAACGACCAATATCCCGATAGTCTTTTTGAACGCTCCAACTTTTCGATTTTTGACAACGCCGATCGTCATAAATGCCGCGGCCACAATACCGGCCCCCACACGGAAGTAGCTCGAAGTCGCCGTCCAAGTCGTGGATGGCAAGTAGCCGTATCCAAAAAGATGCCCGAACATGCCTATCAAGGAAAGAGGCAGCCAAAGTAGAAACAGGAATCCTAGGCAAGCGAACATCCAACGATCAGACGTTTTCTTCGATGTCGAGTTCATGCGATCGACTCTGCCAGGTGCCATGGGCGTCATTCTCGCACACCCTTAGTTGCGCTATCAAGGGCACTTTCTAGTCGTTCCCTGTCACGCTTGACTCTTCTCCAAAATGAGAACATTTTGAGAACAAATTGAGGAAGACGCCATGAGTACCGCCGAGAAATTCATTATCCTGCCGTATCGGAAGAACCGCGGAAATCTGGTGCCCGGCGAGATGCGTCAGGCGTCGAGCGTGCCGTCTGCGGAGAAGATCGCGGCTTCCATGGCTTCTCGATTTGTTGGCGTTGCCGCCTACGCGGTCATGGTCGACGAGGAGACCGGCGACATGTCGTCTCCCCGCCTGCTGGCGAAGCACGGCGAAATCGCCGACCTGAACGCCGCCTGAGATAGACCGATATTTTCAATGTTGAACCGCCGTAGCCATACGGCGGAATGAGGACGCATGACCATGACTGCCCAGCCGATCGCTGTTGAAGAGCCTGAACTTGATCCTATCGATGCGGCGCTTGCCCTTTATGATGGCGATGCCCGTGCAACGATCGCCGCCGCTCTGGACATGCTGCAATTCGTCCGTGCTCAGCTTGCCTTGACGGAAGCGGCCATGTGTCACGGCTTTACCAGAGGCTTCCGGCCGGCCTACGAACCGGAATAGACCGATGTCCGAGCGTACCAGGCTCGCGGATTACAAGGGGGCAAGCTCGCTGTCATTTGGGAAACAGGTAGAGCTTCAGCAGATCAGAAGGGTCATAGCCCGGTCGCCTGGTATCGTTTGGCATCACTCTAGTGGACCGGCACGCCCCAGATCTAGACCATCGATGAATGCCTCTGTGAAACGGACCGGATTATCCGGGCCGACGTAATTGTCCACACTTCGGACAACAGCAGCATTTGCGAGCGGTCAGTTCCTGATAAATGGGCCATGGTCGGTGCTAGCATATTGAACTAATCTTCGGAATCCGGGAGCTTGAAAACGAGGAGAAAATTGGAATGGGCAACAACTGGCAGGTGGTAAAGTCCAGAACGATTTTGCACGACCGTTGGATAAATATACGCGCCGATGATTGCCTGACCCCGGAGGGGGTAGCGATCTCTCCCTACTACGTTTTGTCCTATCCAGACTGGATCAACGTCGTCGCGATCACCACCGACGATCGCCTTCTACTTGTTCGCCAATATAGGCATGCCGCAGGAACGTTCTTTCTGGAACTTCCAGGCGGTGGCTTGGACGAGCGGGACATTGATAGTGAAAAGGCCGCTCGACGGGAACTAGAGGAGGAGACCGGGTACACCGCCAAAGATTGGCAATTAATCAGTAGCCTTTATCCAAACCCGGCCTCTCATACAAACCGCCTTCACACTTATCTCGCGACCGGTGCTGAGCCTAAATCTCGACAGCGCCTTGATGAGGGTGAAGAGGGCTTAACCATTCATGCCCTCCCTATTGCAGACGTCCTAGACGGACTACAGGCCGGCTTAATTGGACAGTCCCTCCATGTATCGTCCATCCTTCTCGCTCTACGGGCAATCGGGCGGCTTGACTAAACGACAGGTGTGTCACCTTTCGGGGCGGCTTTTGACACGCTCTGTAGGATCATCTGGACGATACGCATATTTCCGAAAGGGCACAGCACCGCTTCCCCGCTCTACAGGCGGGAGCACGTATAAGCCCTCAGTCGCCACCGCCTGCTTAATAGGTTGGTGCCGATACCTCATCCTACGCTCTAAAAACAAACAGTCCCCCTTTTGTAAGCAAGGCGAGCTTGGAAAATCCTCTTGCCCGTCAAGCGCGAACTTGCGGATTGCCTGAGATGCTGGCGAACGGCATCCATCATCATCTCGGGCGAAACACCCTGGGCGACGGCTTCCCGGTCATCATGTCCACCTTCGACCCGACTACTTCGACTTTTGTCGAGATCGCAGACATATCCTTGCGGAGAAGATCGAAGCTGGTTTGCATCGTCTGCGCATCTCGTCCTGGCCGTTGATCATAAGATCGGCAAGCCGGTCCATGCGCGCGTACAGTCCGCTTAGTGCGGATTGAAGAAACAATCCCGAACGTGGAGCGAAACTAAAGCGGGGAAGGAAAGCAGGGAAGGCATACGCCGCTTTGGAATTGCCAAGAAAAATCAATCACTTACTAAGAAGAGTGGCTCCCCGGGCCGGATTCGAACCGGCGACCTGTCGATTAACAGTCGAATGCTCTACCGCTGAGCTACCAGGGAATGCGCTTGGCGCGGTGTGAGCGGGGTAATACAAATGCTTTCCCGATTTGCCAAGCGGTTTTTTCAAAAAAATCGCTTTCTCTTGCATTATTTCCTCGCGCCACCATTTCCTGTGGATGACCGATCAAAGCGAAACGACAGCAAATGCCGATCGAGATGGCCGGAAAACCAGGCGTTTCGGCATTGATCCTTCAACCCGCGAGCTGGTTTTCGGCTCCGTGAGAATTCCGCTGCCAAGATCGCGCCTTGCCCGTGTCGGCATGGGAATCGTCCTCATTTTCGGCGGCCTGCTCGGATTTCTGCCGATCCTCGGTTTCTGGATGCTGCCATTGGGTTTTATCGTGCTCTCGCACGACATGCCGATGGTCCGCCGCTGGCGCCGACGCTTCGCCGTGTGGTGGACAAGAAAACGCCGGTCGGCGAACTAGCGGCCAGCTTACCTTATTTTACGCCCACGGGACGGGCGGGATTGCCGACGACTGTCGCACCGGCCGCAACGTCCTTGGTTACGACAGCGCCTGCGCCGACGATCGCGCCATCGCCTACCGTCACGCCGCCAACCAGGATCGCGCCGCCGCCGATCCACACGCTTTTGCCGATTACCACCGGCCGCGCGATCTCCATGCCCGCGCCGCGCAGCCCTGCATCCTTGTGATGCTCGGCACAATAGATATGAACACCCGGCCCCAGCATGCTGCCATCGCCGATATGGACACCGGCGCTATCGAGGATCGTACAGCCCGCATTCATATAGACCTGGCGGCCGAGTGAAATGTTGATACCGTAGGAGCAGTGAAATGGCGCTTCTATGAAGACATTCTCTCCGGCATTGGCAAAGAGCGCAGACAATTCGGGGGCGAGATTGCCGCGTTGCGAGGGCGGCATTGAATTATGCGCGTACACGGCCTCTCGCGCACGCCAACGCAGGGCGTCGAGTTCCGGATCGAAACAGCAGTACCATTCCCCCGCCTCCATTTTCCGACGTTCGCTCAGACCCATCTTCCCGTTCCTCCAATGCTTTCGGGATTCGCCGATGCCGGATCTTGCAACATCATCCAAGGCGCCATCAAGGAAGACCATCACGCGGCTATCGTCCACCGACAAGCCATACGCGAACCAGCGCGCCTCGCACGCCTTGATCAGCGGAATCTCAAATGCACGATCCTAAGAAAAGAGAGCACCAGTAAACTCTCAGCGCCGCCAAAAAAGCCTGTCAATGCGGGATTCTTGCCCACAACAAACTGTCACACAGCTTGTCTATAACCCGCGCTACCGCGGACTTGCGCAAGACCATCGGTTCCGGGCTTTCAAAAAGGAAATAGGGATTATGTCAAAACTTAAAAGCTACATTTCTGCCGCCGCCGCTGGCGTGATGAGCGTCGCCTTGGCGATGCCGGCTGCAGCCGCACCGATCAAGTTCGATTTCTGGTTTGGCCTGTCGGGCGACCTCCAGCGAGTCGTTGAGACCATGTGCAAGAACTTCAACGATTCCCAGAAGGATTATGAAGTTTCCTGCGTCAGCCAAGGCAACTACGACGCCGCCCTGCAGAACACCATTGCCGCCTTCCGCGCCAACAAGCAGCCGACGATCGTCCAGGTCTACGACGTTGGCACCGCGACCATGATGCTTTCGGGCGCATACTATCCGGTCAACAAGCTGATGTCCGAAAACGGCTACAAGGTCGACTGGAACAACTATTTCCCGGGTATCGCCCGCTACTACGCCACCTCGAAGGGCGAACTGCTCTCTTTCCCGTTCAACTCTTCGACCGCCCTGCTCTATTGGAACAAGGACGCCTTCGCCAAGATCGGCAAGACTGCCGCTCCAAAGACCTGGGAAGAAGCTGCCGAAGACATGAAGGCCCTGAAGGGCGCCGGCTATGATTGCCCGATGGCAATCAACATCTCCGGCAACGAAAGCTGGCAGCTGATGGAGCAGTTCTCCGCCATCCACGACCAGCCGATTGCCACGAAGAACAACGGTTATGATGGCCTCGACGCGCGTCTCACCGTCAACAAGACGAAGTTCGTCAAGTATGTGACCGACCTCAAGAGCTGGTACGACCAAGGCTTCATCAAGATCAAGTCCAAGGACCTCGGTCAGGACATGGTTCAGGCTTTCGCCGCAGGCGATTGCCAGATGATCATGACCTCGGTCGGCGACCACGGCACGGTCGGCAAGACGCAGAAGGCCGGCATGAACTGGGATGTTGCCGAGCTTCCGGTCTACGCCGGCACCGAGCGCAAGAATTCGCTCGTCGGCGGCGCTTCGCTCTGGGTTCTCTCCGGCAAGTCGGCTGACGAATACAAGGGCGCTGCCGCGTTCCTGAACTTCATCGCCAAGCCCGAGACTGCCCTCTTCTGGTCGACCAACACCGGCTACATTCCGGTCACGAAGTCCGGCTTCGAATTCATGAAGTCCTCCGGCTTCTATGATAAGGCTCCCTTCAAGGGCCGCGAAGTTGCTATCGCCAGCTTGACCGCTTCCGAGCCAACCGCGATCACCCGCGGCATCCGCCTCGGCAGCTTCACGCAGATCCGCGCCGAGTTCGGCAACCAGATGCAGGCCATCTTCGCCAACAAGGTCAGCGTCCAGGAAGGCATCGACAACCTCGTCAAGAACGGCGACGCCGTGCTCGAGCGCTTCGAGGCCACCTACAAGGGCAAGCAGCTGCCGTAAACGGCAAAGCTCGTAACAGAACAGCGTCCGCCGGGGTTTCCCGGCGGACGTTCGTTATGAAAGCAAGCGTGGCATCGAGATCTCAAGCCGGTAGAGACAATGGAAAAGCGAGTAACTTTCAACAAATGGAGCGTCGGCATCCTGTTCGCAGTGCCGCAGCTGCTCCTCATCTTCACCTTTTTCTATTGGCCGGCCGGTCAGGCGGTATTCTGGTCCTTGACGCTGCAGCAACCGTGGGGCGGCGGCAATATCTGGGTCGGGCTCGACAATTTCAAATCCATTCTCGCCAGCTCCGATTACTGGAACTCGGTGACGATCAGCATCATCTTCGCTGCTATCAGCACAAGTATTTCCATGGCGGGCGGGCTGATACTTGCGGCGCTGACCGATCGGCAGCTGCGTGGCTCGAAAATTTATCGCGTCGTCCTGATCTGGCCTTACGGTATTGCTGCGCCCGCATCGGCGATGGCTTTCCGCTTTATCCTGGCACCGGAAGCGGGGCTCATGGCAGTGGTCAATCAGTGGTGGCCGGGGATCTGGGACCCGGGTCTTGACGGTAACGCCGCGATGGCCTGTGTCATCGCCGCCTTCTCGTGGAAATATATCGGGTACAGCTTCATATTCTTCCTCGCCGCGTTCCAGGCCATCCCACGCGCGCTTATCGAGGCGTCCGCCATGGACGGCTCCGGCGTGCTCCGCCGCTTCTGGGACATTCAATTCCCGCTGATCACGCCGACGATCTTCTTTTTGCTCGTCATCAACATCACGGAAAGCTTCCAGGATTCATTCGGCATTGTCGACATCATGACTTCTGGCGGCCCGCACAACTCGACCAACCTCATGGTCTACAAGATCTACTCGGACGGCTTCAAAGGCCTCGATTTTTCCGGCGCGGCCGCACAGAGCATCATCCTCATGCTGCTGATCGTCCTGCTTACCATCTTCCAGTTCCGCTTCATCGAGAAGCGCGTGCATTACCGTTGAGGCTGACATGGTCGAGCGCACCCCCATCCTTAATTTCTTCACCCATCTGATCCTGCTACTGGGATTCATCGTCGCCGTAGGTCCGCTGGCTATCGTTGCCATTGCCGCATCGCATAACATCACGGACGTCAACAAGGTGCCGATGTCGCTGATCCCCGGCTCGGATTTTTTGGTCAACATGAAGGCGGCCTGGGCGACTGCCAATCTCGGCCCCAAGCTGCTGAACAGCCTGATCTTCGCCACAGGCGTCGCGGTGGGCAAGGTGCTCATTTCGGCGATAACGGCCTTTTCGCTGGTCTATTTCCGCTATCCCGGCCGCCATTTCATTTTCTGGCTGATCTTCATAACGCTCATGCTGCCGCTCGAAGTGCGCATCGTGCCGACCTATGCAGTCGCAGCGAACGTGCTTTCGCCCTTCCAGGGAATTCTCGACTTCACCGGCATCACCTGGCTCATCGCAAAGCTTACGGGTATCGAAGTCTCGCTGAATCTCGGGCTGCTTAACTCCTCGATCGGCCTTATCCTGCCGCTGGTCGCGACGGCAACCGGCACCTTTCTTTACCGACAGTTCTTCCTGACGATACCGGACGAGCTGGCCGAGGCTGCGCGCATGGACGGCGCCGGGGCATTGCGGTTTTTCGTCGATATCCTGCTGCCGCTGTCGCGCACCAATATGGCCGCCCTCGGCACCATCATGTTCCTCTGGGCCTGGAATCAGTATCTGTGGCCGTTGTTGGTAACCACCGATCCCGCCCACATAACGGCTGTACACGAACTCAAGTCACTCATCCCGAACTTTGGCGGCCTTCCGGAGTGGCACATCGCCATGGCCGGCACGCTGATCATCATGATTCCGCCGCTTGCCGTCGTCGTACTGATGCAGCGCTGGGTCGTCCGCGGCATGATCGCTACCGAGAAGTGATCGAGTTGCCTGCCGCGTCGGATTTGCCGGCGCGGGAGTGCCCTTTGGAGATCAATTCTTCTCCCTGCCGCGAACTGATCTATCTCCACGACTCATCGGATGGTTTCCATCCGATGCTTCGTCATGTCTCACGCGTCGCCGCAGATAATCGCAGTCAAACGTGTTCCATCGGGATGATCGCTTGCAAACAGCCTCGCCGTCAGCGAGCCGCCCTGCCATGGATAAAAAAACCCGGAAGTCGGGAAAACTTCCGGGCGATACCTACTGAAAAGTTATGTCTGAAAATCAGCTCGCCAGCACCCTGAGCGGCGTGACGGAGGCGACGGCGTCAAGCCGCAGCCCGGTATCCTGGGCGAAGAGATGCGTATGCTGCTGCGGCAGCTCCAGCGCGACGGACTGGCCGGTCTGGCCGGTCGTATGGTCAGCGACCGCGACGGCGAAGCTCGAACCGTTGATGTCGCAATGGATGACGCGGCCGGCGCCGAGCTCTTCGACGAAATCGACCGTTGCCGGGATCGCACCGGGCGTACCGGCCGGAACGAGGCGAGCATGTTCCGGGCGAAGGCCGAGGGCGACCGGCTGGCCGGCGTGGCGCTTGCCGATATTGGCGTCGATGGCAATCGGAATGCCGTCGAAGATGAATTGCTCGCCGTTGGCCGAGAAGGTGCCTTCCAGGAAATTCATGGCCGGAGAGCCGATGAAGGAGCCGACGAAGCGCGTGCGCGGCGTGTTGTAGACCTCAAGCGGTGTGCCGACCTGCTCGACATTGCCCTTGTACATCACGACGAGCTTGTCGGCGAGCGTCATGGCCTCGACCTGATCGTGCGTGACGAAAACAGACGTTGCCGACAGACGCTTGTGCAGGCGGCGGATCTCGACGCGCATCTGCACACGCAGCTTGGCATCGAGGTTGGAGAGCGGCTCGTCGAAAAGGAAAACTTTCGGTTCGCGGATGATGGCGCGGCCCATGGCGACACGCTGACGCTGACCGCCGGAAAGCTCGGCCGGCTTACGAGCCAGGAAATCCTCAAGGCCAACGATCTTGGCGGTTTCCTTGATGCGGCGGTCGCGCTCGGCGCGCGGCACGCCGGCGACCTTGAGCGCGTAGCCCATATTGGCGGCGACATCCATGTGCGGATAGAGCGCATAATTCTGAAAGACCATGGCGCAGCCGCGTTCGCGCGGCTCAAGCTGGTTGACCACCTTGCCGTCGATGATGATCTCACCCGAGGTGATGTCCTCAAGGCCGGCGATCATACGCAGCAGTGTGGACTTGCCGCATCCGGAGGGGCCGAGAATGACGACGAATTCGCCCGATCGGAAATTCAGATCGACGCCATGAACGACCGGATTGCGTCCATAGGCCTTGCGAACTTGTTCGATGCGGATTTCCGCCATTTTGATCTTTCCCCGCCTGTGAATTCTAGGCTCGTCAATTCCGAGCCCGTCAATCGGGTGGACTGCTAGCGAATTTGCATTACAGAACAGTGACAAGGAGCCCTTATATCACAAGCGGCATCCAGTTTCCTTCACGAGAGTTGCGTGCAGGATTTTCTTATGAAACGCGCGGTAGCGGAACCATTTTGGCGACCGGCATCGCGTGCCGGTTGGCGACCCGGCAAGACGATCATCGGCCGGTCCCCTATCATGCCATCGTGCGCTCGCTGCGCGCTCATCATTGAAAGAAAATGGATAAGCGCTATTCAGCCGGATGCGCGGTTATGCGCGCTCCGACCGATTGGCGTTTCGGGCCGATTCCGAGAAAATATCTGAGCGCCCGGAAATAGAGGCCGTACGGCAGAAGCTTCAACAGCTTTGCCCGGTAAACCAGGCCTTTCGGGAAACTGATATCGAAGTTCGGCGATTTCAATCCGGCTGATATTGCGTCAGCCGCCTGCTGCGCGGACACGATATCAGGCATGTCGAACTTGTTCTTAGCCGTCAGCGGCGTATCGACGTAGCCCGGGGTGACGAGCTGGATGTGTATGCCCATACGGTCGAGTTCGAAATTCAGGCTCTCAGCCATATTGATCAGCGCGGCCTTGCTGGCCCCATAAGCCGCACCGCCGGGAAGTCCGCCATAACCGGCGACGGACGACACGAGCGCGACCTGACCGTACCCCCTCGCCCGCATGTGCCGCACCGCCGGAACGAGACAATTGACGACACCGTGAAGATTGACGGCGAAACTGCGTTCGAACACTTCGTGATTGAGATCTTCGCCGCGTGCCGGCAAATAGATGCCAGCGTTCAGAACCGCCAAGGCAATGGGGCCGTGCTGATACTCAATTGCGGCAACGGTGTGCTCCATATCCTCCGTATCGGTCACGTCGCCGTCCAGCACGGCGATACTGCCTGTAAGCGCGCTTGCCTCGGCTTGCAGAGCCAGAAGCTTGCCATGACTGCGCGCCGTAACGGCAACCTTGTATCCCTCTTCGGCCAGCTTCAGCGCGAGCGCGCGGCCGATACCGGAACTGGCGCCGGTGATCCAGACGACTCCGTGTTCGGGACGTGCGATGAACGGGCTCATGGCTCTTCTCCTTGGCTGGCGGCCGCCTACATCAAACGTTTGGGCTTCGGCCGTCCGTGGCATTTTAGAAATAGCGTATCATTGTGGCCGCTTTCGGCCAGCTCGGCTGCTCGATGCGGAAATCAACGTCACCGATTGGAGACTTTGTGTGGTAGCAAGCGCCTCATCGAATAAGGGCAGCCAAGTCGAATTTTGCGGCCTGAACAAACAGCGAGGAACAGAATTTCTTGCCTATGCAGCCTTGTGAAGGGAAAAGACCGTTCTTACAGTAGTTGCGAACAGAAGGCAGATTCCAATGACCGTCCATCCGTCCGTTCTAGAAGCAATCGGCAATACGCCTTTGATCAAGCTCAAGGGTGCCTCCGAGGCGACGGGCTCGACCATTCTTGGCAAGGCCGAATTTTTGAATCCCGGCCAGTCGGTCAAGGATCGCGCCGCGCTCTACATTATCCGTGACGCCGAGAAAAAAGGGCTGCTGCGGCCCGGTGGAGTCATCGTCGAGGGAACGGCCGGCAATACCGGCATCGGCCTGACGCTTGTCGCCAAGGCGCTCGGCTATCGCACCGTCATCGTCATTCCTGAGACACAGAGCCAGGAAAAGAAGGACGCGCTGAAACTGCTCGGCGCCGAACTGGTCGAAGTTCCCGCCGTGCCCTACAGGAACCCGAACAACTACGTGAAGGTCTCAGGCCGGCTTGCCGAACAGCTCGCCAGGACGGAACCGAACGGCGCGATCTGGGCGAACCAGTTCGACAACATCGCCAATCGTCAGGCCCATATCGAGACGACCGCCAAGGAAATCTGGGCCGATACCAATGGCAAGATCGACGGCTTCATCTGCTCGGTCGGCTCCGGCGGTACGCTGGCGGGCGTTGCCATGGGCCTGCATGCCTTCAGCAAGGACATCAAGATCGGCATTGCCGATCCTGAAGGCGCTGCCCTCTATGAATTCTACAAGAACGGCGAACTGAAATCCTCCGGCTCCTCGATCACCGAGGGCATCGGTCAGGGCCGCATCACGGCGAACCTGGAAGGCTTTACTCCCGACTTCGCCTATCAAGTCACCGATGCCGAAGCACTTCCCTACGTCTTCGATCTGGTCGAGCACGAGGGCCTTTGCCTCGGCGGCTCGACCGCCATCAATATTGCCGGCGCAGTTCGTCTCGCGAGAGATCTCGGCCCCGGACATACGATCGTGACCATCCTATGCGATTACGGCAATCGCTATCAGTCCAAGCTCTTCAATCCCGACTTCCTGAAGTCGAAAGGCTTGCCGCTGCCGGCCTATCTCGAAAAGCGGGCTGAAATCGCCGTCCCATACGAAACGACAGCGTGATCAGATGACCGTCAATGCCCTCTATCGTGACGATTTCTATCTCTCCACTGCCGAAGCAGTCGTAACCGCAATCCACGAAGACGGGGGCATAGAACTCGATCAGACCTGTTTCTATGCGACCTCGGGCGGCCAGCCGGGCGATACGGGTTTCCTGGAGCGCGGCGACGGCTCGAGGATCATCCTCGGCCAGACGAAGCACGGGCAAATCAAGGACATCATCGTCCACGTTCCGCTCGAGGGTGAGCCGCGGCCCATCGTCGGCGAAAAGCTGGTGCTGCACATCGACTGGGCGCGCCGCTACAAGCTGATGCGCATGCATACGGCCTGCCATCTGCTCTCGGTCGTGTGCCCCTACCCGATCACGGGGGCTGCGGTCGGCGAGGAAGAAAGCCGCGTCGATTTCGATATGAGCGAAACGATCGATAAGGGCGAAGTGACGGCCAAAATGATGGCGCTCGTCAACGAGAACCATCCCGTTTTCGTCCGCTGGATCACGGATGAGGAACTGATCGCCAATCCGGGCATCGTCAAATCCAAGAATGTGCGTCCGCCGATAGGCCTCGGCCGCGTGAGCCTCGTCTGCATCGGCGAGGATTCGGCCGTCGACAGCCAGCCCTGCGGCGGTACGCATGTGTCGGAGACGCAGGAGGTCGGAGCGATCCACATCGCCAAGATAGAAAAGAAGGGCAAGGAAAACCGCCGCTTCCGCATTCGGTTCGGCACGCCGACCGACGAGAATTGACCGGGCAAGGCCTGGATCCCGATACCAAGACCAAGAAATCCTATCATAAGGCAGGGAGAGATCATCATGGCAGCGGACAAGAGCCGTTTCGTCGTATCCGCCGACTGGCTGCAAGGCGAACTGGGAGCCAAGGATCTGCGCATCCTCGACGCATCCTTCTATCTGCCGGCACAGAAGCGCAATGCCGACGCGGAATATGCCAGCGGCCACATTCCGGGCGCGATCCGTTTCGATCAGGACAAGATATCGGATCACTCGACCAACCTGCCGCATATGGTCCCCTCGCCCGAGTTCTTCGCCGCGGAAGTCGGCAAGCTCGGCATCAGCGAGAACGATCGTATCGTCGTCTACGATGGCCCCGGCGTGTTCGCCTCGCCGCGTGTCTGGTGGCTGTTCCACATCGTCATGGGGGCGCCGAATGTTTTCGTCCTCGACGGCGGCCTTGACGGCTGGAAGGCCGAAGGGCGGCCGCTGGAGACGGCGCTGCCTGACTTTATGCCCGCGACTTTCAAGCCTCGGTTCAACGGCAACCGTATCGTTTCACTCGAAGAAATGCGCGGGATCGTCGACAGCCGCTCGCTGCAGATCGCCGATGCTCGCAGCGGCGGGCGCTTTGCGGCAACGGAGCCGGAGCCGCGCGAAGGCATGCGCTCGGGCCATATGCCGGGCGCGAGAAGCCTGCCATCCGGCGTGTTCGCCACGAACGGCAAGTTCAAGTCCCTGCCGGAACTGCGAGAAACGATCGAAAAGGCCGGCATAGATCTTGAAAAGCCTGTAGTTACGACCTGCGGATCCGGCATTACCGCCGCCATCATCACGCTGGCGCTCGAATCCCTCGGCCATGGCAATAATAAACTCTACGACGGCTCCTGGTCGGAATGGGGCAGCCGGACGGATACCCCCATCGTCACTGGTCAAGATTGAGCGCCCCGGCCGTGAAAACGCCCTCCTCCATCAAAGTTCACATCACGCGGCTGGAAATGACCGCACCACCCAAGGCAAGCCTGCCCGTGCCGGTCAATATCCAGACGGCGATCATGCGTACGCCTGATATTCCGCTGCCCTTCTATCGCTATCTCTACCGGCAGGTGGGCGCGCGCTGGCACTGGGTCGATCGTATTCGCCTCTCCGACGAAGATTTGGCAACGACGCTTCACGACCAGCGCAACAATATCAGCGTGCTCTACGTCAACGGGGCGCCTGCCGGCTTCTTCGAATATTTCCGGCAGGATGAAGAGGCGATCGAACTCAGCCATTTCGGCCTCATCGAGCACGCACTCGGTCTTGGCATTGGCAAATGGTTCCTGCTGCAGGCGCTCTACGCGATCTGGACGCTGAACCCGCAGCGGATCGTGACGACGACGAACAATCTCGACCATCCGCGGGCGCTGCAGCTCTACCAGATGTTCGGCTTCTCGCCGATCTCGACTGGAGAAGGCATCGTCCGGCCGCTCAGCGACAAAGAACTGCTGGAGCTGGCCAAGAAGGGCTAGATTTTGCAGCAGCAGGAATCGGGTGGTTGCGGCTCTCGTTTCGGCGCATCACATGGCAAATCTCGAAAGGAGCTTTGCCATGCCGTCCATCGCTTTTGCCGCCATGCCCACATCCGACGCCCAACTTGTCTGGAACGGCGGCGCCGATGCTTATGGTCACCAGCCGGAGACCATGATTTCCGATGGTCCGGGCCATCCTGCCGCCACTGCCTGCGCAATATCGATGCCGGCGAGGAGCTGCTCGTCTACGCCTATCGTCCCTTCCCCGAATTGCAGCCCTATGCGGAGACAGGCCCGATATTCCTGCACAAGACGCCATGCAGGCGCTACGAAGCGGAAGAAATCCTGCCGCCCGTGCTGACGACCGGCCGGGATTTCATTGTGCGCGGCTATGGGAAGAACGATCGCATCGTCTACGGAACCGGCGCCGTGACGCCGGCGGACGATATCGCAGTCTATGCGGCTTCGCTGCTCGAACGTCCCGATATCGCCTATGTCCACGTCCGTTCGGCGCGCAATAACTGCTATCAATGCCGGATCGACAAAACAGGAGCACCGGCATACGCGGATGCCGGTGCTTCCATCTGAGGCGCGCGTGATGGGCTTTACGCGACGTTCAGAATGCTTTCCGGCGCAACGGCCTCATAGCCGAGAGCTTCGGCCACCGGACGGCTGGTGATGCGGCCCTTGTGGACATTGAGACCGTTGCGGAGGTGCTTGTCTTCCGCGATGGCGCGCAGGCCGCGATCGGCCAAAGCGAGTCCATGATAGATCGTGGCATTGTTAAGTGCATGCGCCGAGGTGACCGGAACGGCGCCGGGCATATTGGCGACGCAGTAATGCACGACGCCTTCCACGACATAGGTCGGATCGGAATGCGTCGTCGCATGCGAGGTCTCAAAACAGCCGCCCTGGTCGATGGCGACATCGACGATGACCGAGCCCTTTTTCATGCCGGACAGCATTTCGCGCGTCACCAGCTTCGGCGCGGCAGCACCGGGGATCAGAACCGCACCGATGACGAGATCGGCGGAAAAGACTTCTTCTTCCAGCGCCTGAATGCTGGAATAGCGCGTATGAACGCGGCCGTTGAAGATGTCGTCGAGCTGGCGCAGGCGTGGCAGCGAGCGATCGAGGATGCTGATGTCGGCGCCGAGCCCGGCTGCCATCTTGGCCGCATGCAGGCCGACGACACCGCCGCCGATGATCGCCACCTTGGCCGGCAGCACACCAGGCACGCCGCCGAGCAGGATACCGAGGCCGCCATTGGCTTTCTGGAGAGCGGTCGCACCCGCCTGGATCGAGAGGCGGCCGGCGACTTCGGACATCGGCGCTAGCAGCGGCAGGCCGCCGCGCTCGTCGGTCACGGTTTCGTAGGCGATGGCGGTTACGCCGGATGCCAGCAGACCCTTAGCCTGTTCCGGATCGGGCGCGAGATGCAGATAGGTATAGAGAAGCTGGCCTTCACGAAGCTGCGCCCATTCCGAAGGCTGCGGCTCCTTGACCTTCACGATCATATCGCATTTCTCGAAAATATCCTTGGCGCTTGCAGCGATCTTGGCGCCGGCAGCCACGTAGGCGTGATCGTCGGCACCAATACCGGCGCCGGCCTTCGTCTCGACCCAAACCTCATGACCATGGGCAATATATTCACGAACGGACGCCGGCGTTAGGCCGACGCGATATTCATGATTCTTGATTTCCTTGGGGCAACCAACTCGCATTTTACTCCTCCTCGAACGCTTGTGCGTCTTCCTTTTCTCCGAAGGAAATCAGATCACCACAGCCCCGCAATGTCCTTGCAAAGACAATTTGCGTTGCGGTCATTTTTCGTGATTTATTGCGCATAGAAGAGTTTTTTCGAAAGATCTTCGAATGTCAGATCTCGACGCCATAGATCATTCGATTCTGCGGATGCTGCAGCAGAACGCGCGGATCACCAATGCAGAACTGGCCGAAAAGGTCGGGCTCTCGCCTTCGGCCTGCTCACGCAGGCTCGATATCCTCGAAAAGAACGGCGTCATCGACGGCTATCATGCGCATCTCTCGCATAAGGCGCTGGACTACAAGATGATCGCCATCGTGCACATCTCGCTCTCCGGCCAGTTTGCCAAGACGTTGTCGGAATTCGAAACAGCGGTGAAGCGTTGTCCGAACGTGCTGGCCTGCTATCTGATGTCCGGGGAGTACGACTACATCTTGCGCATCGCCGCACGGGACCTTGAAGATTACGAGCGCATCCACCGCGACTGGCTCTCGGCGCTGCCGCATGTCGTGAAGATCAATTCAAGCTTCGCGCTTCGCGAAATCATCGAGCGGCCGAATGTCGGCCTTTGATCTTCGTCAGCGAAGATCGAGCAGCAATGCTCGGTGATCCGAGACTTCTGGCTCGGCGATGGGATCGAAAGCGATCACCTCGACATTGGGCGTCACCAGCATGTAGTCGGCAAAGCGGGGCTGCTTGCGGTAATAAGAAGTACGCGTGTCGTCATGTCCCCGTGAAGTGACGAGATCGACAAGTCCCAGGCCGCCGAGGATTTTGAAGGTCTCGCTGTCAGGCAGCACGTTGAAATCGCCGCAGACGACAAGCCGGTCGCCGTCCTTTTTCACTTGTCGAATAAGATCGACCAGTGCATTTGCCTGCTGACGGCGTGCGGGTGTGTCGCCCTTGCCTTCCAGATCACGCAGGCCATGCATGTGGGCAATGGTGATGGGATAGCCGCGCTCATAATCGAAAAGGCGGATGCAATGGGCATTGCGCGAACGCGGATGCGGCCCATAGCCGCCTGCGGAGAACTCGCCATGGACGAAGCCGGCCGCGTGCCCGATGATCGGATGGGTCCTGCGGACGAAGGTTGCTAGTCCGAATTCGGAAGCAATCGGCCGGTCGCCATCGAAGAGATCGCCTCGGGCTACGGGGAGGAAGAATGCATCGTGAGCCGGCAAAGCAGCCGTCAGCTCCTCGAAGAGATTGGCGCGCTGCAGAAGCTCGACGCCATGATCGCGATAAACCAGCCATGCCGCTTCCGTCTCCTTCGTGCGAACCACCTCCTGCAAGCACAGAACATCCGCGTCGACATCGACGAGATAGGGCATCAGCGGCCCATGCAGCCGACCACCCCATGCATTCAAGGAAACGATGCGCAACGTTTGCTCCTTTTCGTTCTTCAGGAATGCCGGCGGCCAAGAACAGAGTGCTGCATGGCGCGACAATCGCAAAGCCTGCCTTAGGTCTTCCTGCCGGCCAGCCGCTTCCCGTGCCGATTCGGAACGAGCGACTGCAATTTTAACGGTTACGCTAAGCATCCCTCAATGCGGGCCTGCTATCCAAAAGCCGAAAAAGTTGCACGAGCCGGGAAAATATCATGCAGTCCTCTTCAAGACGTCATGTTGACAACCTGAAAATCAAGGCGCGAGGTTCACCGCGCCACCATGCCCGGTTGACGGGCCAGGTGCGATATTTCACCAGGCTCGTTGCAGGCCGCGTGGTCAATATTTCCGCCAGCGGCATCGCTCTCGATCTTCAAGCGCCGCTCTATGCGGCTGCGGGCAGCAAGGTTCGCGTCGAATGTGACGATATCGGCTTGCTGGATGGTTTCGTGCGCTGGGCTCACAATGGCCGCATCGGCATAGAGTTCGATCGCTCGTCCAATGCCTCGGCGAAAGTCGTATCCTATTTCCGCTTTTTCCACAAAGACATAAAGCCGGTTCTCAAACGTTGACGGCATGCCGGCGCCGGCCGGCTGCGATCCACAATAAGCCTGTCACATTACTGGTGCACACCTTCAAAAATCGTCCTAATCTCCCTCGCCCGAGAGATGATCGACGGACCATGGATTTATCGTTGAAGGAGTATTTCATGTCTTCCATTCTGGATTTGCCCAGCATGTCGCGCCGTTCCCTGCTGCAAGGCCTCAGCGCCACTGCGGCGCTGATCGTGCTGCATCCTTTCGCCGCCCGCGCCGCCGGCAATCAGGCGCATCTGCGTCTCATGGAAACGACCGACATTCACGTCAACGTCTTCCCCTATGACTACTACGCCGACAAGCCGAACGACACGATGGGCCTGACGCGCACGGCGACGATCATCGACAATATCCGTGCCGAAGCCACCAACTCGCTCCTCATCGACAATGGCGACGTACTGCAGGGCAACCCGATGGGCGATTACATGGCCTATCAGCACGGCATGAAGGATGGCGATGTCCACCCGGTCATCAAGGCGATGAACACGCTCGGCTACTCCGTGGGAACGCTCGGCAACCATGAGTTCAACTATGGTCTCGACTTCATGTTCAAGGTACTGGCCGGCGCGAACTTCCCGTTCGTGTGCGCCAACCTGACCAAGGGCCAGCTGGCCTCGGATCCGACGAAGGACGACCTGTTCTTCAAGCCCTATCTGATCCTTGAAAAGAAGATCAAGGACGGCGCCGGCAATGAAAGCCCGATCAAGATCGGCTTCATCGGCTTCGTGCCGCCGCAGATCATGCTCTGGGACATCAAGAATCTAGAGGGCAAGGCGCAGACGCGCGATATCGTCGAGGCGGCCAAGGCCTGGGTTCCGGTGATGAAGGCCGAAGGCGCCGATATTATCATCGCCCTCTCGCATTCCGGCATCGACGGCAGCGGTCCAAGCGACAAGATGGAAAACGCCTCGCTTTACGTCGCCGCGGTCGATGGCATCGACGCCGTCTTCACCGGCCACCAGCATCTCGTCTTCCCCGGCCCGAAGACCTGGGACGGCATCAAGGATGCCGATCCGGTCAAGGGCACGCTGCATGGCAAGCCCACCGTCATGGCCGGCTTCTGGGGTTCGCATCTCGGCCTCATCGACTTGCTGCTCGAAAAGGACGGCAAGAGCTGGAAAATCGTCGATTTCACGTCCGAAGCGCGCCCGATCTACCACCGCGACGACAAGAAGAAGGTCGTCGCCGATGTCGCCGACAAGAAGGAAGTGGTCGAAGCCGCCAAGGCCGAGCACGAGGCGACGCTGACCTATGTCCGAACGCCCGTCGGCAAGACCTCCGCGCCGCTCTATTCCTATTTCGCGCTGGTCGCCGACGATCCCTCTGTCCAAATCGTCAGCCAGGCGCAGATCTGGTACATCAAGGACATGCTGAAGGAGACGCAGTACAAGGACCTGCCGGTTCTTTCGGCAGCGGCACCCTTCAAGTGCGGCGGCCGCAACGGCGCCGACTACTATACCGACGTTCCGGCCGGCAACATTGCCATCAAGAACGTCGCCGATCTCTACCTCTATCCGAATACGGTGCAGGCCGTCGTCATCAACGGCGCTCAGGTCAAGAACTGGCTGGAAATGTCGGCCGCGATGTTCAACCAGGTGCAGCCGGGCGCCAAGGATGCGGATCTCGTCAACAGCAGCTTCCCGTCCTACAACTTCGATGTCATCGATGGCGTCACCTACCAGATCGACCTCTCGCAGCCGCGCCGCTTCGGCGATGACGGCAAGATTCTGAATGCCGATGCAAACCGCATCCAGAACCTGCAGTTCAACGGCAAGCCCATCGATCCCGCGCAAAAGTTCCTGGTCGTCACCAACAACTACCGGGCAGGTGGCGGCGGCAACTTCCCCGAAATCGCGGCGGACAAGGTCGTCTATCAGGCACCGGACACCAACCGCGACGTGATCGTGCGCTACGTGCACGATCAGGGCACGATCAATCCGACCGCTGACGGCAACTGGACGTTCAAGCCGCTGCCGGGCACGACGGCACGGTTCCAGAGCTCGCCGAAGGCCAAGGATTTCCTCGATCAGGTCAAGGGCGTGAAGATCGAAGATGCCGGCGACGGTGCCGACGGCTTCCGAAACTACCGGCTGGTTCTGTAATCATTGACGGTTGTTTCTGCTTCCCGCAAGGGAAGCCAGTTACGTATGAAATGAGATCGTTGCCGTGTAACCCCTTCTCCCCAGCGGGGAGAAGGAATTCATGACACTAAAAGTCTTATAAGCAATTGCCTATGGTAACGAGGAGAGGACTTTTTCACTCCGCCGCCAGGCGCTTGTCACCTAGATGGAACATCTCGACAGCGGACTTGAAGTCTTCTTGATTCGGGCATCGTGACAGGCGGTCGCGGAAAGCTTCGATCAGCCACGCAGCCGCAGGGCCGGGAGGGTTATCCACCTTGCGGATGGCATAGAGCGGATATTCGCTCTGGTCATAGGCATCGAGAGTCAATGGCACCAGCCTGCCCTTTTGCAGATCCTCCATGATAAACGAGGCCGGCAGGCCGCCCCAGCCAAGACCACCACGGATCAACTGATGCTTGGTGGCGATATCGCTGAGATGCCAGATCTTGTAGGACAGAACGTTGAAATCCTTGCCATTCGTGAGGTTTGACGCATCGGTGACGACCAACTGCACTTCTTCGCGCACGTCGGCAAGCGTCAGCGGTCGCCCCAGCAAAGCGAGCGGATGCGTGGGGGCTGCAACCGGCATCATGAAGGAATGTCCGATGCGCTCGATGACCAAGGCATCGTCCTGTTTCACCACCGAGCCGCCGATACCGATCGTCGACTTGCCGCTCGTGACAAGCTCCAGCATCGAGCCGAGTTCGCCGGTGTCGAGCCGCAGGGAAACGTAAGGAAAACGATCGCGGAATTCGCGCAGCACGTCGACAGTGGCGTGAACCGGCACCATGACACTAATAGCGACAGCCACCTCCGCTTCGAGCCCCGTCTTCAAACCCTTCACCCTGGCGCGCATCACCTGGAGATCGGAAAGAATACGCCGCGCATCCTCCAGCATCACCCTGCCCTCATCCGTCAGCTTCGGCTGGCGCGAGCCGGATCGCTCGAACAGCGGCATTTCGAGCTGAGCCTCCAAGTTGGCGATCGTATAGCTGATGACCGACTGTGCGCGGTTGAGCGTACGCGAAGCGGCCGAAAAACTGCCTGCTTCCGCAACGGTCAGAAAAACCTGCAATTGGTCGAGGGTGGGATTGGGGAGCATCTGCCATCCATTCTATCGATAATTCCAATCCATATTATCACAGTTTTTCTCGATAGCACTGACGACTTATTTATTGAGGCGAACGTGATCGGACTCTCCCAGCCGATTTTCGCAAACCATTGAAAAGGAAAACGGATATGTCCTCCATTCTGCTTCTGACCTCCAGCCCGCGTCCGGACTCGCTCTCCACCAAGATCGCCACCGAACTGGCCGAGAAGATCAAAGCCAATAATCCGGGCAAGTCGCTCGTCAAGCGCGACCTCGCTGCCGACAACCTGCCGCACATCGACGGCCCCTTCACGGCCGCCATCCGCACACCGGCCGATGCCCGCACGCCCGAGCAGCAGGAGCTGGTCAAGGTTTCCGACGCACTGGTTGACGAGCTGCTCGCAGCCGACACACTGGTCATCGGCACCGGCCTCATCAATTTCAACATCTATTCCTCGCTGAAGACCTGGATCGACAACATCACGCGCGCCGGCCGCACCTTCACCTATACCGAAACCGGCCCGAAGGGCCTCGTCGCCGGCAAGAAAGCCTACATCGTGCTCGCTTCCGGCGGCGTCTACTCCGAAGGCCCGGCTGCACCGCTGAACCATGCCGTTCCTTACCTGAAGTCGATTCTCGGCTTCATCGGCATCACCGATGTCGAGACCGTTTACATCGAAGGCGTGGCCTTCGGTCCGGAAGCTGCTGAAAAGGCTATCGGCGCCGCTC
>NZ_JAUQTZ010000033.1:0-54162 GCF_059803845.1 Rhizobium sp. UFLA01-1127
ACATGGGACAAGGAGCGGACGCTCGGCAGTTCCTCCGTTTGGATACCCGTCCTGCCTGAAGCGTCAGCCGCTCCGGGCATTTCATTAACGCACAACTTGCCTCTTAAATCGATGCAGTTTTGCAAACGCATGCGCTACTCGACGAATTCGCCACCCCGGCTTGCCTTCAGATAGTTCAGGCCATGAACCTGGCCAGTCATTTCGAGCGCATCGCGATAGACCGGATCATGCCAGCCTTCGATGTCGATGGAACCGGACCAGCCGGCGAGGCGCAATTCGGAGATAATGTCGGTCCAGTTGCTGTCGCCGAAGCCCGGCGTGCGCATGAACACGAATTTCTCCTTGCCGAAGATGCCGTGCTCCTTGATGACATCCCAGCGGATCGTCGCATCCTTGCCGTGGACGTGGAAAATCTTTTTCGCCCATTTGCGGATCTGCGGCAGCGGCTCGATCAGATAGACCATCTGATGGCAAGGCTCCCATTCCAGGCCGAGATTGTCGTCAGGCGTCTCGTTGAACATCAGCTCCCAGGCGTCGGGATTATGCGCGATGTTCCAATCGCCGGTCGCCCAGTTGCCGTCCATGGCGCAATTTTCGAAGGCGATCTTGATGCCCCTGTCGGCAGCGCGCTTGGCAAGCTCGCTCCAAACCTGCTTGTAGCGCGGCAGGCTGTCGGTGAGCGGCTTGTTGCGGATGCGGCCGGTGAAGCCGGCAACGCAGGTCGCGCCGAAATGATGGGCATTGTCGATGCAGTCCTTCCAGCCTTGCAGCGTCTGCAGGTCCATCTCGCGCTCTTCGAGCGGATTTCCGAACATGCCGATGGTCGAGATGGTGATGTCGCGATCGCCGATAGCGTCGCGGCAGCGCTTGCCGAGTTCCGCGAGATTCTGGCCGTTGGTGCTCTGCCAGAAGAAGGGTTCGAAACTTTCGAAGCCCAGATCGGCGATCTTGGCGATGTTGTTGGCGGCATCCTCGTTCGTCGCCCTGATCATCGTGCCGATACGGATGGCTTTTGCCGGATTTGTCATGATGTCATTGTCCTTGTGCTGAAATATCGACGCGCCGGCCGGTCTTGGCGCTCTCGATGGCGCCTAAAACCATGGCGAGGCTGCAAATATTGTCGTCGCTTGCGGTCTCGGGAGCCTTGCCCGTCTTAACCGCCTCGATGAAGGAGGCGATGACGCTGGCATGGCCATGCGTTTCTTCCTCATGTCTCGGTCCAGGGACCTCGATCGGCGTGAAGCCGTGCAGCAGGCCGGGCTCGTTGCCGGCAACGGCAGCTTCGAAATTCTCTTCGCCGTCCCAGGTCAGCATGCCCTTGCTGCCGGTGAGCCGCCATTGGCTCTCCCAGCTCGTGCGCCGGCCCTCCGCGCACCAGGAGCCGCGATAGCTGAAAACAACATCATCGGAAAAATCGAAGAGCGCGTGCGCCGAAGCGCCGTGCTTGTACCAGGAGCCCACGGGGTTCTTCTCGACGCAGTAGACCGAAAGCGGCACCTTGCCGGACACAAAACGAGCGGCATCGAACGTGTGAATCGCCATGTCGAGCAGCAGCACATTGTCCATCTCCTCGCGGAAACCGCCGAAATGCGGACCGAGGAAGAAATCGCAATGAACGCCCGTCAGCTCGCCGATCGCCCCCTCCTCGACGAAGCGCCGCAGGCGACGGATCCCGGAAATGAAGCGGCGGTTCTGGATAATGGCATGGACCTTGCCGGCCTTGGCGGCAAGCTCGATCAGGGCCGCACCCTCGGCCAGCGACGTCGCCATCGGCTTTTCGCTCAAGACATGACAGCCGGCCTTAAGCGCCGTCGAAACCACGCCGAAGCGCGCCGCCGGAATGACGACGTCAAAAACGAGGTCTGCCTTGGTCGCAGCGATGACGTCTGCGAGGTCGGAGCCAATGACGGCACCTTCGAGGGAAAACTCTTTCGCAAGGTTTTCGGCGGTCGCCCGATTGAGATCGACCAGACCGACAACCTGAATGGATTCGGCAAGCGATGGTGTCGCGGCGATGGCCCTGAGCCAGCCCTTGGACATAGCTCCGCACCCGCACAAAATGGCATTAAATTTCACGATGTCCTCCAGCGGGCGGTGCGTAACCCCTCATGACACGCGCTCCGTAAACGTTTACGATACTATGCGAAAAGATTTTCCTGTGTCAATAGAGGAGGACTACGGAAAATGGAGCATGGAGGAAAACCGCGGCCGATGAAGGGAATTCGTCAGCTTGCCGAGCATCTCGATATCTCGATCGGCACAGTATCACGCGCGTTGAACGGCAAGCCTGATGTCAACGAGGAAACCCGCAAGCGCGTTCTCGCCGCCGCCGAACAGCTCGGCTATGTGGCAAACCAGTCCGGGCGCAGTCTTAGGCAAGGCACGACGAACGTCATCGGGCTGATGATCCAGTCCAGCCGGGAAACGGTTGAAAACAGCGACAACTTCTTTCTGACCGTAACGGGCGGACTGCAGAGCGTGTTCTCGCGCCATAAGCTCGATCTGATCATGCTGCCCTGCCCGCATGACGAGGACCCTTACGAATATCTGAAGCGCATGGTGGCAAGGCGGATTGTCGATGCGCTGATCATTTCGGAAACGCAGCGCGTCGACAAGCGCTTCGATCTGCTCGCCAAGGCGAAAATCCCGTTTGCCGCGCTAGGCCGCAGTCTTTCGGGCACACAGCATCCATGGGCCGACCTCGATTTCGACGGCGTCGTCAATTGCGCCGTCGACCGGCTCGTGGCGCATGGACATCGCCGCATCGCCGTCAGCGCGCCTTCAAGCGACATCAATCTCGGCTTCATCTTCGTCGAGGGCTATCGCCAGGCGCTGGAGCGACATGGCATCGCCTATGATCCGGCATTGGTCATTCGAGCCAAATCGAGCGAACAGGGCGGCTATCAGGTTGCCGACGAACTGCTGAACCTCGAAAGCAGGCCGACGGCCGTGATCCTGATATACGAATTGATGGCGATCGGCTTCTATCGGCGCGTCATGGAAGCCGGCATCATTCCGGGGCGCGACATTGCGGTCGTCAGCTTCCGTGAGGCGCCGCGCGCCAAATTCCTGCAGCCGGCGCTGACCTGCTTTCGCACGTCCGTACACGATCTTGGCGTCGAGCTGGCTGAAATCCTGCTTTCCAGTATGCCCGCCTACAGCGAGGAATACCCTAGGAAGACACGCCAGACGGTGTGGCCGCTCGAGCTCATCCCCGGGGAAAGCGACGCATTTCACTTGAAGGTCGAAACATAAAACAGCGCCGAAACGCCGCACCGGCCGCTTCGACGATTGCGGCCTTGCCCGTGAGTCGCCATGTAGGACATCGCAAAACAGGGGCCGGGGGCTTGAGCGAAGAAACCATCACACTTTACCAGGCGATCGGCGGCGACCCGACTGTGCGGGCTCTGACGTCGCGCTTTTACGAATTGATGGACACACTGCCGGAGGCTGCCAATTGCCGCGCCGTGCATCCACCGAGCCTCGAAGGCTCGCAGGAGAAATTCTACGAGTATCTGACCGGCTATCTCGGCGGGCCGCAGCTCTATATCGAGAAGCGCGGCCATCCCCGCCTGCGCAGCCGCCATTTCGTCGCCGCGATCGGCCCGAAGGAGCGCGACGAATGGCTGCTGTGCTTCCGCCGCGCCATGGATGAGACCATCGAGAACGAAAAGCTGCGTGCCATCATCTGGGAGCCGGTCGAGCGTCTGGCATTCCACATGCAGAACCGGGAATGAGGAAGACATGACCATAGGCACCATAATCCGTCCGGTCACCCTGTTTATCGCCGGCATCCTCGGCGGCGGCGGTGTCGCGCTGGCCGCGGCTGCCACCCATGGCGGCGACACGCATTTCCTTGGTGCGGCCTCCACCATGAGCCTCGCCCATGCGCCCGCCCTTCTGGCCCTTTATGCCGGCTATGACCGCATCCGCACTGCGCCGATCGCTGCAGTCCTGCTGGGATTGGGAACGCTGATCTTCGCCGGTGACCTGACCATGAGGCATTTTGGCGGAAACTCGCTCTTTCCGATGGCTGCTCCGGCGGGCGGGATGGGCATGATCGCCGGCTGGGCCGCGATAGCGCTCGGCGCCTTCTTCAGGATGAGTTCCACAAAGGCGTGAACCCGGCACGATTACGTACGATGCTGGTTATTCAGGCTCAAATACCGGGAACCACGCTGAAGCCTTCGAATTGCGGCGGCCCCCAATAGAGCCGCTTGTTTTCGCCCGCATTGCGATGCGCCATGCGAAAATGCTCGGATTTCGTCCAGTTGATGAAATCCTCTTCGCTGTGCCAAGCGGTGTGCGATGAAAACAGCGTATAGCCGCCATCGACATCGGCCTTGCCGCGCAGAAGACGAAACTCCAGAAAACCGGGCACTTCGGAGAGCCGGGAATCGCGCCCTCTCCACACCTCTTCGAATTCGCCCTCCAAACCGATGACGACCTTGAAGCGGTTCATGGCGATGTACATGGCAACCTCGTTCGACGATCAGACTTTCTCGCGACCGGCGACAGTCTTATCCACGTCAGACGCAAAGGCAATGACATTTGCGCCATCGCGGCCCGCGTCATTGAGAGGCCGATCCGATGCCTTTCCCGGCAGCCGCGCCTTCCAGGCGGGGAAGGATGCGATGTTGGCGGCGCGCTGCCGCTCTTCGGCGCGGCGCATCAGCAATTCGCAGAGTTCGGGCACAAGCCCGTCGCCATTCTGTGCGGCCAGCTTGTGCAGGCCGATCAGCATAAGCCCGTCAGGGCCATTATCGATCATCTTGAAGCATCCCGTTCATTCATCGTCTGCAGCGCCCGCTCCAGGCTGGACTTGCTGCCGTTGCGCAAGGGAATGAAGGCCTTGCCGAACTTCTTGCAGCCGGTCTTCACCCGCAGGCAGGCGTCGTGGCTGATGCAATCGATCGGGCAGAAGACGCAGTCGACCGATGGCAGGACGGTGTCGATGCGAGATACCGCTTCGCGCAGGCCGCCATCGTGATGGATCAGCTCGGCGCCGAAGCTGCTGGCGATCTGACGCAGATGCGCCACCTGGCAATCGCGACCGCCCACATAAAGGAAACTGCACCCGTCGAGACCGGATTTCCCGGAAATCTGCGCCGCCGCCTGCGCTTCGCGACCCTCGCGCCCAGAATCTTTCTTCCCCTTACGCGCCATGCATCACCCGTTTGCTGGTTGCTCTCGCGCGCTCGAGTCCATCGAGCGCGAGGCGACCTTATTGAACTTGATTTTTGCAGTAAAGTATAAAGTTGAGAGTTTTAATCATATTTTTAAGCACAGCGCCAATGCCCTTGCGTTTTCAGTCGCAGCCGGCAACCGGAATCCAATCCCGCGCGTGGATCGAGTGCTCAATCCTATCGTCCCGTCACTTGCACTTCTTGGGTGAACGACCAGCTCGGCTTGCCCCATTCCGAGGGCAACGGCGGGAACGGTGCCGCCCGACGGATACCGCTGGTGACTGCTTCGTCCAACTCCGGAAAACCCGAACTCCGCGCGATAGAAAGAGCGGTCAGATCACCGCTCGAGCCGATTGTGAGGCGGACACGAACAGTAATACCGGGTTGGTATTTGGATGAGAGACGCACAGCGCGCCGGATACGCGACTGCACCTTGCCCGGATAATTGGCGACGGCTGCACTTCCGGCGCCGGTCCGGTGAGCGTTTATCTGTGAATTATTATCGGATTGCGCCGTTTCGGTCCCATCGACAGAGCCCTTCTTCGAATTCTCCTGGCTCTCGCCGCGCGATCCCGACTTTACCTTCGCGACTTTGGCGACGGGCTTCTTGACTTCCTTCGGCCGCTCGACCGGCTTCGGCTTTTCGACGGGCGTTACGACTTCCGGCGGCGGATTCGTCGGCTGAACTTCCGCGATCCGGGTATCTATAGGCTGCACCGGTTCGGCCGGCTGGACCACCGTCGTCTCGGCTGGTGCTTGCGTCGCCAGAATCTGCGGCTGTTCCGACGCTACTTCCGGCGGCTGGGTTCGCTCGACCGGCTGGAGGGTTTCAGCGGTTTGCACCTGCTGCGTTTCCACCTCCTGCGGCTGGACAACACCGGGCTGCGGCGGCGCCTGGTCAGGCGTCACCTCGGTCGGCCGCACCGTCTGCGGCTGCACGGCCTCGGCGGTTACCTGCTCTGGCTCCATCTGCGGGTTTTCCTCGCCCATGGCCATCTGATCGGCATCGGAATTGCCGATCATGAGGACACTGACGGTGTCACCGGCCTCTTCCTGCGCCTCCTCTGGCGCCGCTGCGAAGGTGAATAACAATGTGGCGACGATGGCGGCATGGAACAGACTTGAGCCGAGGCCGGAAAAAAGGAGCGGCATCCTGTGACCCGATAGGGTCCGATGCGGCTTTTCGGGAAGCGCGTCCATTGGCAGGGCTTCAGTTGCCTGGACGGCAGGCTCCGCCGGATGATCCGGAAACAAGCCGATCTCGGTAAAGCGGCTATAGTGCACCACAGCCTCGCCCGCCGGCGGTCGCGGCACGCCCTCGAGGCCGGTCAGTTCGTGACCGGGCAGCACGCTCGGATAGTTGTCATTCAAGCCGCCATTGGCGCGGCGCTCCATGGAAACTTTCGCCGAGCGTGTCGCCATGGCTTCAGCCTTCGAAAGGAACAGATGTCTGCGAGCGCGTGTTTAGAGCGGCCTTGCACTCACCTGCGGCCGGACCGTCACAGACCGGCGTGTCGTTGACGATGATGCGCGATAGGGTCTCGCACTTCACCCCCGGCATATCGAATTGCCGCACCCGCTTCTTGCCGAGCGGCAGATCGCGAAAATCGAGCACAATGACGCGGTCGACGGCATTCTTGTCGTTGAAGAAGGCAAGCTCGAACGAGATCTTGTTGATCGGTATCGCCATATCGTTTTCGGCAACAAAGGTCATCATGCATCCCTTCTGCGAGGAAGCCAATGCATTGAGCTCGACGGTGAGCTTGTGCGCAGCCGATGCGGGTGCCGCGGAATTCGCATCCTGAGCGAAAGCAGAAACAGAAGATGCCGCTGCAAACAGCCCCGAGGCGGCGAGCGCCAAGATCGTTTTCGTCAGCATCAGCATGTCTCCTGTATGTGCTTGACGCCGCTCGCCCAGCGCGGCCCTGGCGTGTATCGTCGAAATTTTTAAACTTGACTCTATAGGTATCCTATTGTGTGTTTATGAAACCATGAGTAAGAGAGTCAAGATAAATTTGGCCGCGCAACGGTTCGGCCTCCGATGAATTTTAGGCAAAACTAAACAGGATGATTGCTGAGAAGACCCCTACGCCGCCGGTGCAATACATGGCCGCACCACAGATACGAATTGTCGAGAGCACGGATATTTTCCGGGGCCAGACCGAAATCATGATCAAGCATGAGGGCGTTATCTACCGCTTGAAGATTACCCGCCAAGGCAAGCTGATACTCAACAAATAGGCAGACAGATGACTGAGACGACCCGCCCAACCCCCGCTGAAATCCGCGCCTTCCGCGCCGAAAACCCGAAGATGCGCGAGCGCGATATCGCAGCCCGCCTCAACATTTCCGAAGCCGCTCTTGTGGCGGCGGAAGTCGGCATCTCGGCCATCCGGATCGACGCGAATGTGGATCGCTTCCTGGCGCACATTGCTTCGCTCGGCGAGATCATGGCCCTGTCGCGCAACGAAAGCGCCGTGCATGAGAAGATCGGCGTCTATGAAAACATGAAGTTCGGCGCGCAGGCTGCCATCGTACTTGGCGAGAATATCGATCTGCGCATCTTCCCGAAGCGCTGGGCGCATGGCTTTGCCGTCACCAAGACGGATGGCGAGCAGAAGAGGCTGAGCCTCCAGTTCTTCGACAAGGCCGGCGATGCGGTCCACAAGGTGCATCTGCGCCCGGCCTCGAATGTCGCGGCCTATCATGCCATGGTCGCCGAACTGCGGGTCGAAGAGCAGTCACAGGAATTCGTCGAAGATCGCTCGGGTTACGACAATGGCGCGACCGACGGCGGTGTCGGCCGTGACGAGCTGCGCGACAACTGGAGCCGCATGACCGACACGCATGAATTCTTCGGCATGCTGAAAAAGCTGAAGATCGGCCGCCAGGAAGCGATCCGCACCGTCGGCGATGACTACGCATGGAGGCTGGACGCCGGCGCTGTTGCCGAGATGATGCACGCCTCGGTACGCGAGGGTCTGCCGATCATGTGCTTCGTCGCCAATGAAGGCACCGTCCAGATCCATTCCGGCCCGATCCATAACGTGCAGACCATGGGTCCCTGGATCAATGTCATGGATCCGACCTTCCACCTGCATCTGCGGCTGGATCACATTGCCGAGACCTGGGCCGTGCGCAAGCCGACTAAGGACGGCCATGTCACCTCGCTCGAGGCCTATAATGCCAAGGGCGAGATGATCATCCAGTTCTTCGGCAAGCGGAAGGAAGGCTTCGACGAGCGCCCCGATTGGCGCACCATCATGGAAAGCCTGACGAGATCAGGCGCCAGCGTCGCCGCGTGAGAAATGGTGCATGACGATGTTTAAGAACCTCAAGCACATCCGGCCATGGGAAATCGCCCTGACCATGATGGTGATGAGCCTGCCGCTCGTGCCGGCCAATCCGATCGCGGGCCTTGGCAGCTTCGTGCGCCACACACACGCCGCCGAGGCGGCACCGAAGATCGATACGTCACGCCTCGTCACCATCGGCGGCGATATCACCGAAATCGTCTATGCGCTCGGCGAGGAAAAGCGGCTGATCGCCCGAGATTCCACCAGCCTCCACCCCAAGGAAGCGACCAAGCTTCCCGATGTCGGCTATATGCGTGCCTTGTCGCCGGAAGGCATTCTGGCCGTCAATCCGACCGCCATCATTGCCGTCGAAGGCTCCGGCCCACCGGAAGCGCTGGCGGTGCTGCGCAATGCCAGCCTGCCTTTCGAGACCGTGCCGCAAACCTACGATCGCGACGGCATCCTGAAGAAGATCGAAGTCGTCGGCGCGCTGCTCGGCGTGCCGGACAAGGCCAAGACTCTGGAAGGCAAGGTCGCCGCCGATCTCGACGCGGCCATCAATGAATCTGCAAGGCGCCCGGAGGCCGAGCGCAAGCGCGTGCTCTTCGTGCTCAGCAATCAGAACGGCAAGATCATGGCTTCCGGCAGCGACACGGCCGCCGACGGCATCATCAAGCTCGCCGGCGCCATCAATGCCGTCAGCGGCTTCTCCGGTTACAAATCGGTGACCGACGAGGCGATCATCGAAGCCAAGCCTGACGTCATTCTGATCATGGACCGCGAAGGGCCACTGTCGATGTCGAACGAAGACCTTCTCACGCAGCCGGCCATTTCCCTGACGCCGGCGGCCAGCCGCAGGGCTATCGTGCGGATGGATGGCATGCACCTGCTCGGCTTCGGACCGCGTACCGCAAGCGCCATCCGCGAGCTGAACATTGCGATCTACGGAGGCTGACGTGGCATTCAACGATGCTGTGGCGGGGCTGAAGCAGATGTCGCGAACCACGGCTCGCCGGCGCCAAGGGGATCGCACCGCCCTTGCGGCCCTCGTCATCGCCGGCCTCGCTCTGTTTTCAGCAGCGGCCTTTCTGTTTTCGATCACGACAGGCGCGGCGAATGCTTCGGTCATCGACGTGATTGAGGCCATGCTGAGCGGTAGCGCGGAAAGCACGCTCAGCATTCGCGACCGCATCGTTATTTTCGATATCCGCCTGCCCCGCGCAGTCCTCGGCTTCCTGATCGGCGGCGGGCTGGCGGTCTCGGGTGCTGTCATGCAGGGCCTCTTCCGCAATCCGCTCGCCGATCCCGGCTTGATCGGCGTATCGGCCGGCTCCAGCCTCGGCGCTGTCGCCATGATCGTCCTCGGTGGCGGTACGCTTGTTCCCGTCGCACATCTGTTCGGCATCTTCGCTCTGCCCATCGCCGCCTTCGTCGGCGGCCTGGTAACGACGATACTGCTTTACAAGATTGCAACCCGATACGGGCAGACATCCATCGCAACCATGCTGCTCGCCGGCATCGCACTCGGTTCGCTGGCGCTCGCAGCGACCGGAATCCTCATCTACATGGCCGACGACCGGCAATTGCGCGACCTCACCTTCTGGAGCATGGGATCGCTGGCGGGCTCGACCTGGAGCAAGGTTACGGCCGCAGCTCCGATCATCCTCCTTTCGCTCCTGCCCCTGCCCTTCATGGCACGCGGGCTGAACGCGCTGACGCTCGGCGAAGCGGCCGCGTTCCACATGGGGATAGCCGTGCAGCGATTGAAGAATATCGCCATCGTCAGCGTAGCCGCGGCGGTCGGCGCCTCCGTCGCCGTCAGCGGCGGCATCGGCTTCGTCGGTATCGTCGTGCCGCATGTTCTGCGCATCGCGATCGGGCCGGATCATCGCTTTCTGCTGCCCGCCTCGGCGCTGCTGGGCGGCTCCTTGCTCGTCATCGCCGACGTGATTGCCCGCACCGTCGTTTCCCCGGCAGAATTGCCGATCGGCATTCTGACGGCCGGTGTCGGCGGTCCGTTCTTCCTTTGGATGCTGCTCAGGCAGCGCTCGCGCCTCAGCCTGTGAGCCCGCGATGATCGAGGTCTCCAATCTGAACGTACGGCTTGCCGGCAAGCCGGTCGTGCGCGACGTCTCCTTCACGGCCGAGGCCGGAACGCTGACGGCGATCTGCGGACCGAACGGCTCCGGCAAGACCACGACGATGAAAGCCGTCTCCGGCGAACTCGCCTATCGCGGTTCCGTGCACATGAACGGTGCCGAGATCGGCGGTCTGGAACCCTGGCAGCTCGCCGAGATGCGCGGCGTGCTGCCGCAGGCAAGCTCGATCTCCTTTCCCTTCACCGTGCGCGAAATCGTTCGCATGGGTCTCGCGAGTGGCCGCAGCCGTCATCCGGAGCAGGCCGACCGCATCGCGACCGAATCGCTTGCCGCCGTCGATCTCGGCGGCTTCGAGGGCCGCCTCTATCAGGAGCTCTCCGGCGGCGAACAGCAACGTGTGCAGCTCGCCCGCGTGCTGTGCCAGATTTCCGAGCCCATCACGGACGGCAGGCCGTGCTGGCTGCTTCTCGACGAACCGGTCTCCAGCCTCGATATCAACCATCAGCTCGCCATCATGACGCTTGCCCGGCAATTCGCCCGGCGCGGCGGCGGCGTCATCGCCGTCATGCACGATCTCAACCTGACCGCGCTTTTCGCCGATCGGATGGTCCTGCTCAAGGACGGCCGGCTGCAGGCCGAGGGTTCGGTCAAGGACGTGCTGACGGACCGGCATCTTCAGGGCGTGTTCGGCTGCAATCTCAGGGTCAACCGCGTCCCCGCCGATGGCGCCTCTTTCGTCCTCGCTCATAGCGCGCTGGGCGACTGACCATCCACCGCCCTGCACGCTCCGGAACTTTTTGCTGCATCCGCGCGTTGGGAACAAGTGATCGAAATCAATGTTTCAAATGCAAGATTGCGTAGTGTTTCGGATATTCTCCGACAAAGGCGGATAACAGGCGCCTTGAGGCGCGCAAGCAAAGCGAAAGGGAGCTGAACATGGCTACATCCATTCTGCATTCGGCGCGCCGCAAGCGCGATGGCGGCAGTCTGCAACAGGTCGAAGCAAGCATCGAGGATCAGATCGAATCGCTGCGCGAAGAAGTCGCAGCCTTCGCCAAGCTCGTAAGCGAAAACAGCGCCAAGCAGGGCGAGAAACTGCGTGCGAGCGCGGAATCCGGATTTGACGATTTGACTGTTCGTGGAGAGGAGCTGCTGCGCGATTTGCAGCGTGGCTACGCAAGAGGATCGCGCGAGGTCCGCAGGACCGTGCGCCAGCACCCGGTCGCCACCATCGGCGCGGCGGCCGCATTCGGCCTCGCCGTCGCTCTACTTCTGTCTCGCCGCTAGGGTGGCGGCATGATCGCTCCGGTCCTACGCCTGCTTCTGTTGGGCACATTCAACCGAACCGTTGCGCGAACCAAACGCAACGGTATTTTCATTGTCATCGCAGCCCTTCTTCTATTGACGGCCTATGTCTTCGCGCTTGTCGCGGCAGCCATCTGGCTTGTCACGATCTACGGCGCGGCGGTATCGGCACTGTTGATCGCAGCGGGTGCCTTGCTGCTTGGCCTAATCGTCCTCGTCATCATGGCAATCATCAACCAGCAGGAGCAGCGGCGGGCCCGTGAGCGTCGGCTGGCGATGGAATCGATGGCAGCGGCGGTCCTTGGCCTCGCGCGCAAACAGCCGTTGATGACGGCTGCCATTGCTGCTGCCCTCATATTCGGCAGCCTGTTCGGAACGAGCGACGAAGACGATTGATCCGGCGATCCCTAAAGCGGGAAACGGTTGGCAACACGGAAATACATCCACAGTGCCCACGACTTTCCAGCCAAGGCATGAAGCCACGCGAAATTATCAAGGCATACACCGCCCGCCCGGTCTGCCGGGCGGGCCTGCTTATCAGAAAGCGAATGCTTTGGAGGTCAGCGGCGCGGAGGTAGCATCGGGCCCGAAATCCGCCTCGCCGGAAATATCAAGCAATTCCTGCAGCCTCTGGCGCGCACGATTGACGCGGCTCTTGATGGTGCCGACCGCACAGCCGCAAATCTCGGCCGCTTCCTCATAGGAAAATCCGGACGCACCCACCAGGATGATGGCTTCGCGCTGATCCGGCGGCAGCTGATCCAGTGCCTTGCGGAAATCCTGCAGATCGACGGCACCGTATTGCGAAGGATGCGTCGCCATGGATTCGGTGAATACGCCGTCGGTGTCCTGCACCTCCCGGCCGCTCTTGCGCATCTGGCTGTAGAGTTCGTTTCGCAGGATGGTGAAGAGCCAGGCTTTCATATTCGTGCCCATCTCGAAATGGTCCTGCTTGGCCCATGCCTTCATGATGGTGTCCTGGACAAGATCGTCGGCGCGATCGTGACGACCCGTCAGGGAAATGGCGAACGCGCGCAGGCTCGGGAGGGCCGCGAGGAGTTCGCGCTTAAAGCTCGATTGCGTTTCCATCGCGCCCACCTCCTATTCGGAGACCTTTGCGGAAGCCAGGCGCTCGGCCTGATCAAGCTTCTCGAGCAGATCGAGAAAGCGATCGGGAATGGCTTCATCCTGCGCGGCGGCATAAAACGAACGCAGCCGGTTGCCGATTTGATTGTTGGGATCGAGGATATCCACCGCGCGCAGGTCTGATGTCTTCTTGTCCGCGTCCTCGTGATTCTGGATAGTCATTATAGCCCGCTCGCTTCTCAATTGTCTCGCGTTCATGGATAAGCGCACCCTTCGCCTCCCCGTCAGGAGGCCTGATTGAACTCATCCAAACGTGTTGCCTAACGAATCGTAAAGGATGAGGACTGCCGATTGTAAGCATTGTAATGCGACTGCCTAAAAAAAGTTCCGGCAAACAGGAACTTTTTTACTCAACTGACGTTTGTTAGTCATTACGGCGTCTGCGCTGTATTTAATTAGAATTTGATAAAGGGCGGGAGCCATTGATGACACTTTCAACACGCATTGCGCCGCATCTTCCCTATTTGCGTCGCTATTCTCGTGCTTTGACCGGAACACAGACGTCGGGAGACGCCTATGTTGCTGCGGTTTTGGAAGCCATCATCGCCGACATCTCCATCTTTCCGGACACGGACAGCGACCGCGTCGCACTCTATAAACTGTTCACGAAGCTGTTCGGTTCCGTGACACTTCAGATTGCTGAACCGGCATCTCCCTTTGCTTGGGAACAGCGCGCCTCGGTGAACCTTTCGAAGGTCCCCCCGCTTGCCCGCCAGGCCTTCCTGCTGGCATCGGTCGAAAGTTTCCGCATCGGCGAGATCGCCGATATCCTCGACATTTCAGAAAGCGACGCCATGCACCTGCTCGATACCGCGTCTCAGGAAATCTCGCGGCAGGTGGCGACGGACATCATGATCATCGAGGATGAGCCGCTGATTGCGATGGACATCGAACAGATGGTGGAAAGCCTCGGTCATCGCGTTACCGGCATCGCCCGCACGCATGCCGAAGCGGTCGCGCTCTACAATGCGACCAAACCGAGCATGGTGCTTGCCGACATCCAGCTCGCGGATGGCAGCTCGGGTATCGACGCCGTCAACGACATCCTCAAGACCGCAAGCATACCGGTAATCTTCATCACCGCCTTCCCCGAGCGGCTGCTGACCGGCGAGCGGCCTGAACCGACCTTCCTCGTGACCAAGCCGTTCAATCCGGACATGGTTAAGGCCCTCATCAGCCAGGCCCTCTTCTTTAACGAAACCACAAAGGTGGCCGCCTGATCGAAGTAAAATCCCTGTGTCGGAACAAAGATTATGACCGGACGTTGCTGTCGAGGGCGGCCGGTTTACCGACTGTTATATGGAGCGATTTTATAGGTCGGTTCAAGTTGTTGCGAGTGAGAACGTCCTATCGGCGGGGTTCTCGGAATTCGAGTGAAAGGCAGGCCGGTGAATACCTCTGAACCATTACCCGGTGCGCCTTTGAGCTTGGAAGGCAAAGCCGCTCTGATGGAGCGGGCGCTTGCGAGGGCCAGCGTGTCGATCCTGTTTCAGGATGCCAATCTTTCGATCCGCTATGCCGACAACCTGCCGGATCATCTGCAGCCGTCCGTGGTCATAGGCGGCAACGACTCGCATCTCTTCGGCGAGAAGGATGGAGAGCATCTTTCTCGGCTAAAGCGGGGCGTACTTGAAAGCGGCAAGCCTGCAACCGCCGAGGTCGAAATCGCCAGTGGCGACGGCATACGCATCTATGAGCTGAAGATGGAGCGTATCGGCGGCCGCAAGCCGCAGGGCGTGCTCTCCGTCATCTCCGAGATCACCGAAAGCCGCCACCGCGAGAAAGTGCTGAAGTCGCTGTTGCGGGAACTGTCGCATCGCTCGAAGAACCTGCTGGCTATCATCCAGGGCATCGCAACGCAGACCGCGCGCCACACGCTTTCCGTCGACAATTTCCTCATCAAGTTCCGCGGCCGCCTGCAATCCCTGTCGAATTCGCAGGATCTCATCACGGATTCCAGCTGGCGCGGCGCATATCTCTTCGAACTCGCGGAAAAGCAGTTTGCCCCCTATTGGCCGGATGCCGGCGTGCCGATGCCGATCTACGGCATCAATGCCCACCTCACACCCAATGCCGCGGTTCATCTGGGGCTCGCCCTGCACGAGCTGATCGTCAATTCCGCATCGCATGGCGCCATCTCGACGGGCGCCACCAGTATCACGCTGAATTGCAAGGAGGCCGAACTCGACGGCAAGAAGGCCATAGAGGTCGCCTGGTCGGAGCGTTTTTATGCGCCCACCAGCCATGAATTCGAGGACAACAGTTTCAGCCGTACAGTGCTTGAGCGTGTCGTTCCGACCTCCATGAACGGCCGCGCCGACTTCGCCATCGACGACGGCAGTATCGGCTACCGCCTGACCATTCCCGAAACCGAATACGAAATTCTGAGACGCCGCTGAAGCGCGGCGAAGACAAAAGAAAACAGTCAGTGCGAGGGCGGCGCACTGACTGCTTACACTCATCGGGAGGGGACCGTGAGTAGAAGTCCTGAGATATATTGGGCGTGCATCAGGAGATGCGATCATCATCAGGACAGTTACATAACGACGCTGCAAAGCCTTGGTTCCACGCACCTGTTAAAAAATTCATCTATTTTTCATATTTCCTCGCGGCCGTAAAAATGATGCCGGCCCCCGCTTGATGCACGCCCCTCTCCCTAACGGAGCCAGACTTCGGCAATCCGCTTCTTCTTCCACTGCAGAAAAATTTAGCTGAAACATAGGCTTGTCCAGATATGGGAGCCGGTTCGACATATGTTTTCGCTGCGGCGGAAATGCGTCTCCTGGCGGATTTCATGGTCAAAATTTTACCGTTTGATAAATTTTTTAAGCTGAGTTACCGTTCCCGTACTAGCCGTTTACTATAAGAGGGAACTTCAATGGGACGACTGGAAACTGGGATTCATAAGGGCAGGCTGACGCCCGCCGAATATGATGCAAACTTTTCCGATCTTCACCCGCGCCTCAACAAGCATGAGGCGCTGGTCGCATCCGACCGCTGTTATTTCTGTTACGACGCGCCGTGCATGACGGCCTGTCCCACCTCCATCGACATTCCGATGTTCATTCGCCAGATCTCGACGGGCAATGCGCTCGGCTCGGCCAAGACGATCTTCGACCAGAACATCCTCGGCGGCATGTGCGCCCGCGTCTGTCCCACCGAACAGCTCTGCGAGCAGGCTTGCGTGCGCAATACCGCCGAAGAGCGCCCGGTCGAGATCGGCCGGCTGCAGCGCTATGCGACCGATGCGGCGATGGCCGAAAACAAGCAGTTCTATACGCGTGCCGAATCCACCGGCAAGAAGATCGCCGTCATCGGCGCCGGCCCGGCAGGCCTTGCCTGCGCCCACCGTCTCGCCGTCAACGGCCACGACGTCACCATCTTCGACGCCCGCGAAAAGGCCGGCGGCCTGAACGAATATGGCATCGCCACCTACAAGACGGTCGACGACTTCGCCCAGAAGGAAGTCGACTATGTGCTCGCCATCGGCGGCATCGAGGTGAAGAACGGCCAGACGCTCGGCCGCGATTTCAGCCTCTCCGACCTCTCGCAGCAATATGACGCCGTCTTCCTCGGCCTCGGCCTTGCCGGCGTCAATGCGCTGCGTGCCGAAGGCGAGGATCTCGATGGCGTCGCCGACGCCGTCGCCTATATCGCCGAGCTTCGTCAGGCCGGCAGCAAGGCCGACATCGCCATCGGCCGCCGCGTCGTCGTTCTCGGCGGCGGCATGACCGCAATCGACGCCGCCGTACAGGCGAAACTGCTCGGCGCGGAAGAGGTGACGATCTGCTACCGCCGCGGCAAGGAGCACATGAATGCCTCGGAATTCGAGCAGGATCTAGCCGCCTCCAAGGGCGTCATCATCCGCCATTGGCTCGCACCGAAGCGCATCCTCGACAAGGACGGCAAAGTCGCCGGTATCGAGGTCGAATATACGGAGTTGCGTGACGGCAAGCTCGTAGGCACCGGCGATGTCGGCGTCATCGCCGCCGATCAGATCTTCAAGGCGATCGGCCAGACGTTCGAGGCTTCAGGCCTCGGCGCATTGCGCATGGAATCCGGCCGCATCGCCATTGATGGCGAAGGCCGGACCTCGATCGAAGGCGTATGGGCCGGCGGTGACTGCGTGCTTGGCGGCGATGACCTGACGGTCTCGGCCGTAGCACAAGGTCGTGACGCGGCCGAATCCATCAACCGTGCGCTTAGCTCGGCCACGCCGGCCGCTGCAGTCGCCTGAAGGGAGCACCGACATGGCTGATCTCCGCAATAATTTCGTTGGCATCAAGTCCCCGAACCCGTTCTGGCTGGCCTCCGCGCCGCCGACCGACAAGGCCTACAACGTCGAGCGCGCCTTCAAGGCGGGCTGGGGCGGCGTGGTCTGGAAGACGCTCGGCGAAGAAGGCCCGCCGGTCGTCAACGTCAACGGCCCGCGCTACGGCGCGATCTGGGGCGCCGACCGCCGTCTCCTCGGCCTCAACAATATCGAGCTGATTACGGACCGCGACCTCTACACCAACCTGCGTGAGATGAAGCAGGTGAAGAAGAACTGGCCGGATCGCGCGCTGATCGCCTCGATCATGGTGCCTTGTGAGGAACAGGCCTGGAAGGCGATCCTGCCGCTGGTCGAGGAAACGGAAGCGGACGGCATCGAGCTCAACTTCGGCTGTCCCCACGGCATGTCCGAGCGCGGCATGGGTTCCGCGGTGGGGCAGGTACCGGAATATATCGAAATGGTCGTGCGCTGGTGCAAGCAATATACGCGCATGCCCGTCATCACCAAGCTGACGCCCAACATCACCGATATCCGCAAGCCAGCCCGCGCCGCCAAGGCCGGCGGCACCGACGCGGTATCGCTCATCAATACGATCAACTCGATCGTATCGGTCGATCTCGACAACTTCGCTCCGAATCCGACGGTCGGCGGCAAAGGCAGCCATGGCGGCTATTGCGGCCCGGCGGTCAAGCCGATCGCGCTCAACATGGTGGCCGAGATCGCCCGCGATGCGGAAACCTATGGCCTGCCGATCTCGGGCATCGGCGGCATCACGACGTGGCGCGATGCCGCCGAGTTCCTGGCGCTCGGCGCCGGCAACGTGCAGGTCTGCACGGCGGCGATGACCTATGGCTTCAAGATCGTGGAGGAGATGATCACGGGCCTTTCCGACTGGATGGATGAGAAGGGGCACCGCACTCTGGACGATGTTATCGCCCGCGCCGTGCCGAATGTCTCCGACTGGCAGTATCTCAACCTCAACTACATCGCCAAGGCCAAGATCGACCAGGATGCCTGCATCAAGTGCGGCCGTTGTCACATTGCCTGCGAGGACACCTCGCACCAGGCGATCACCAACATGGTCGATGGCGTCAGACGCTTCGAGGTGATGGAAGAGGAGTGCGTCGGCTGCAATCTCTGCGTCAACGTTTGCCCTGTCGAAAACTGCATCACCATGGAAGAACTGCCGGCAGGTTCGCTCGACAAGCGTACCGGCAAGATCGTCGACCCGAACTACGCCAACTGGACGACCCATCCGAACAACCCGATGGCGCGTCAGGCGGCGGAGTAGAGCAAACCGCTATCGAAAACTTCCGCATCCATGCTCCCTGCATGGGTGCGGAAGATGGTGACTGTGGTGACGATGTGAGGAGGACACTGAGCTACAGGCGCCGAATCCGAAGGCCATCGACGAAAAGCTGTTCGAGATAACGGGCGGCATCCTCGAAACGACCCTCGCCCGAATGCTCCTCACCGAGCACGGCACGCACCTGCACATCGAAGTCGGCATAATGCTGCGTGGTCGACCAGATCGAAAAGATCAGGTGATAGGGATCGCATTTGGCGATCTTGCCAGCCTGCGCCCAGGCGCGGATGACTTCCACCTTCTCGTCGACGAGCGCCTTCAGCGGCCCGCGCAGCTCATCCTCGACATGCGGCGCACCTTGCAGCATCTCATTGGCGAAAAGCCGGCTTTCACGGGGGAAATCCCGCGCCATCTCGAGCTTGCGGCGGATATAGGAGCGGATCTCGCTTTCAGGATTGCCATTGGCATCGAAGGCGCGCAGCGGCTCCAGCCATGTAAAAAGCACCCGGTCGATCAAGGCCCGGTGCATCGCTTCCTTGGTGCGGAAATAATAGAGCAGATTGGGCTTCGACATGCCGGCGACGTCTGCGATCTGATCGATGGTCGAGCCACGGAAGCCGCTGACGGAAAACACATCCAGCGCGGCTTCCAGTATGATTTCCTCTTTCTCTTCCTGGATTCGTGTGCGGCGCTGTGTCCTGGCGGCTCTCGGGATGGCCATGTCTGCTCTGTTTCTCCTTGAAATCCAAGCCTTTCGGCCATGCCCTCATTCACTCTGCCGATGCATCGGATTTGGGCAATCGCCTGAAATTTTATCGGAAATTTTCGTTCTTTTCGTCTTGAGCCGCGCCACGGAAGTTGTAATGTTTACCAATCGGTCAAATTATCTGTCAGATGTTTCTTAAACGCAACTGGCGATTTTCCGGGCGAGAAAAACAAGACGCGCGCTCGGGAATTTGAAATAAGACCAACGGGAACAATTTGGGCATGCGCCTTGCATGCCCCAGGACAAACAGGTGAGGATTGCATCATGGTGGCAGCGCCAGGAGAAAACATGCGTATCAATGGCGATCGCCTTTGGGATACGCTAATGGACATGGCGAAAATCGGCCCCGGCATTGCCGGCGGCAACAATCGCCAGACGCTGACCGATGCCGATGCCGAGGGACGCAGCCTTTTCAAGAGCTGGTGCGACAAAGCCGGCATGACCGTCGGCGTCGACAAGATGGGCACGATGTTCGCGACCCGTGCCGGCACCGACCCGAACGCGCTGCCCGTCTATGTCGGCTCGCATCTCGACACTCAGCCGACCGGCGGCAAGTATGACGGCGTGCTCGGCGTGCTCGCCGCGCTCGAAGTCGTCCGCACGATGGACGACCTCGGCATCAAGACCAAGCATCCGATCGTGGTCACCAACTGGGCGAATGAGGAAGGCGCGCGCTTCGCTCCCGCCATGCTGGCCTCGGGCGTCTTTGCCGGCGTACACACGCTTGACTATGCCTATGGCCGCAAGGATCCGGAGGGCAAGACCTACGGCGACGAGCTGAAGCGCATTGGCTGGCTCGGTGACGAAGAGGTCGGCGCGCGCAAGATGCACGCCTATTTCGAATACCATATCGAGCAGGGTCCGATCCTCGAGGCAGAGGACAAGACGATCGGCGTCGTCACGCACTGTCAGGGTCTGTGGTGGCTGGAATTCACGCTGACCGGCAAGGAAGCCCATACAGGTTCGACGCCGATGGCCATGCGCGTCAATGCCGGCCTTGCCATGTCGCGGATCGTCGAGATGGTGCAGAGCGTGGCGATGGAGAGCCAGCCGGGCGCCGTCGGCGGCGTCGGCCAGGTCTTCTTCTCGCCGAACTCGCGCAACGTCCTGCCGGGCAAGGTGGTATTTACGGTCGATATCCGCACACCCGACAAGGCAAAGCTCGATCGCATGCGTGCCAGGATCGAAGCGGAAGCGAAAGAGATTTGCGATTCCCTCGGCGTCGGTTGCTCGGTGGAAGCCATCGGCCATTTCGAACCGGTCACCTTCGATCCGAAGCTCGTCGCATCCGTGCGCAATGCCGCCGAGAGGCTCGGCTACAGCCACATGAACATCATCTCCGGGGCAGGCCACGATGCCTGCTGGGCCGCCAAGGTCGCGCCCGCCACGATGGTCATGTGCCCCTGCGTCGGCGGCCTCTCGCACAACGAGGCCGAGGAAATCTCCAAGGAATGGGCGACCGCCGGCGCGGATGTGCTGTTCCACGCAGTCGTAGAGACGGCGGAGATCGTGGCGTGATCATGGCCTACGCCCAGCCATCCCCCTCATCCGCCCCTGAGTTGATCGAAGGGCAGGCACCTTCTCCCCGAGGGGAGAAGGGGATTCCCGCCGCAGCGCCATCTTTCTTAGCAAGCCGCCGGCGCAGTCGGAAATTGCGCTGCACCAATGGCGCCACGCCTCACCTTCTCTCTTCGGGGAGAAGGTGGCCCAAAGGGCCGGATGAGGGAGCGCCGAGGATGCCAGAATCTCAAAACAGGGAACAGACACCATGAGCACAGTCATCAAGGGTGGAACCATCGTCACGGCCGACCTGACCTATAAGGCCGACGTCAAGGTCGAAGGCGGCAGGATCGTCGAGATCGGGCAGAACCTCTCGGGCAACGAAGTGCTTGACGCTTCCGGTTGTTACGTCATGCCCGGCGGCATCGATCCGCATACGCATCTCGAAATGCCATTCATGGGCACCTATTCCTCCGACGATTTTGAAAGCGGCACGCGCGCAGCCCTTGCCGGCGGCACGACCATGGTGGTGGATTTCGCGCTCCCCTCGCCCGGCCAGTCGCTGCTCGAAGCGCTCACCATGTGGGACAACAAGTCCACCCGGGCGAATTGCGACTATTCCTTCCACATGGCGATCACCTGGTGGGGCGAACAGGTCTTCAACGAGATGGAAGCCGTCGTCCGTGACAAGGGCATCAATACCTTCAAGCACTTCATGGCCTATAAAGGCGCGCTGATGGTGGACGACGACGAAATGTTCTCCTCCTTCCAGCGCTGTGCCGAACTCGGCGCTTTGCCGCTCGTCCATGCCGAAAACGGCGATGTGGTCGCGCAGATGCAGGCAAAGCTGCTGGCCGAAGGCAATAACGGACCGGAAGCGCACGCTTACTCCCGCCCGGCCGAAGTCGAGGGCGAGGCAACGAACCGCGCCATCATGATCGCCGACATGGCAGGCTCGCCCGTCTATATCGTCCATACCTCCTGTGAACAGGCGCATGAAGCCATCCGCCGCGCGCGCCAGAAGGGCATGCGCGTCTATGGCGAGCCGCTGATCCAGCACCTGACGCTCGACGAAAGCGAATATGCCAATCCGGATTGGGATCACGCCGCCCGCCGCGTCATGTCGCCGCCCTTCCGCAACAAGCAGCATCAGGACAGCCTCTGGGCCGGCCTCGCCTCCGGCTCGCTGCAGGTGGTCGCGACCGACCATTGCGCCTTCACGACCGAGCAGAAGCGCTTCGGCCTCAACGACTTCACCAAGATCCCGAACGGCACCGGCGGTCTTGAGGATCGCATGCCGATGCTCTGGACCTACGGCGTCAATACCGGCCGCCTGACGATGAACGAATTCGTCGCCGTCACCTCGACCAACATCGCCAAGATCCTCAACGTCTATCCGAAGAAAGGCGCGATCCTCGTCGGCGCCGATGCCGATATCGTCGTTTGGGACCCGAAGCGCTTGAAGACCATCGCCGCCAAGACTCAGCAGTCGGCGATCGACTACAACGTCTTCGAAGGCAAGGAAGTCACCGGCCTGCCGCGCTATACGCTGACGCGCGGCGTCGTCGCCATCGAGGAAGGCACGATCAAAACGAAAGAAGGCCATGGCGAGTTCGTCAGGCGCGACCCGTTCACCGCTGCCAACCGCGCGCTTTCCACCTGGAAAGAAGTCACCGCGCCGCGCAAGGTGCAGCGCAGCGGCATCCCCGCAAGCGGGGTATGACGCTTGGGCACGGCGCTTCGGCTCATCGGCCGCCTAGAGCAATTCCAGGAAAAGTGCGTAGCGATTTTCCGTCTGGAATTGCGAGAAAATAAAGAGATAGAGCATTTTCGCGATTCGAAGAAAAGCGAAACGGCGCTAGCGCGGCACATACCGCTCCAGATCCGGCAGCAGGACCACGCTTTCCTGCTCGTTCGGATCGGTGCGGGCGATGACCGCTGTCGCCGGCCGGTCGCTGAGGTTGGCGGGAAGATGCGGAACGCCGGCCGGGATATAGAACATCTCGCCCTCGCGCACGATGACGTGCTCCTCCAGACGCTCGCCGAACCAGCAATGCGTCTCGCCGGAGATCGCGTAGATCGCCGTCTCATGCGAGGCGTGAAGATGCGCCTTGGCGCGGGCGCCCGGCGGAATGGTCAAAAGATGCATGCAGATCCCCGTCGAACCCACTGTCTCGGCGGCAATCCCTTCGAAATAATTGAGGCCCTGTTTTCCGGCATAGGTGCTGCCGGGCCGCACGACACGGCAGGTGGGCTTCGATGAGACACTCATGGCATTGCTCCCCTCTGTCCAGCAGCCACAAGGCGTCCTCGCCTCTTCGGACTGCGGCAATGCCAAACAGAATAACACGCAATCCGCCCCAACCATGCGGCGAAAACAGGACTGGTAGGTGTTAATGACGTCATCCGCTTCCTCCGTCGTCTCCGCGCGGAATCTCTGTCTCACCTACAATACGAACGACGGGCCGGTGCATGCGCTGAGCAATGTCGATCTCGATGTGCGCAAGGGTGATTTCGTCTCCTTCATCGGCCCTTCTGGCTGCGGCAAGACCACTTTCCTGCGCGTCATCGCCGATCTCGAGCGCAAGACATCGGGCGACATCAGCGTCAACGGCATGTCGCCGGAAGACGCCCGCAAGGCTCGCGCCTATGGCTATGTCTTCCAGGCCGCAGCCCTTTATCCCTGGCGCACCATCGAGAAGAACATCGCCCTGCCGCTTGAGATCATGGGCTATGACAGGCAAGAGCAGGCCAAGCGCATCGCCCGGACTCTGGAGCTGGTCAATCTTAACGGCTTCGAACACAAGTTTCCCTGGCAGCTTTCCGGCGGCATGCAGCAGCGCGCCTCGATCGCCCGTGCTCTGGCCTTCGACGCCGATCTGCTGCTGATGGACGAGCCCTTCGGCGCGCTTGACGAAATCGTCCGCGACCACCTGAACGAACAGCTTCTGAAGCTGTGGAAGCAGACGAACAAGACCATCTGCTTCGTCACCCACTCCATACCGGAGGCCGTCTATCTGTCGACCAAGATCGTGGTCATGTCGCCGCGGCCAGGCCGCGTCACCGATGTCATCGAATCGACGCTTCCGGCAGAGCGGCCGCTCGGCATTCGCGAAACGCCGGAGTTCCTGGAAATTGCCCACCGTGTCCGGGAAGGCTTGCGGGCCGGACATAGCTACGAGGAATAGGACCGAGCCATGAACCCGCAATTCCTCCTTTGGCTTGTCGGCGCGATGGCGATCTTCATCGGCGGTGCCACAGCCTCGCGCGCCTATATCGCCAACAACAATATGCTGGTGCTGGTCCTGTCGCTGGCGCTCTATTGCGTCGGCAATCTGATGATGGTGCGGCTGATGCGCGAGGGCGGGCTTGGCCTGGCGATCTCCGCCTCCTCCATCGCCCAGCTCGTCGTCGTCAACGTCATCGCCTTCATCGTCTTTGGAGAACGGCTGAGCCTGCAGCAGCTTGCCGGCGTGGGCCTTGGCATCGTCGCCATGATCCTCATGCTGCTTCCCGCGCAAGGAAGGGCGTGACCATGGAAAAGGAACAGTTCTTCAAGCACAGGTTCCTGCCGGTCGCGACGATCGTGCTGGCGATCATCCTGCTCTGGTATGTCTTCGCCGTCATCCTCAATGCGCCGTTCCAGCGCGATATGGACCGGCGCGGCAATGCCAGCCCGACAGCGATGGAATTCATCGGCAAGACGCTGTCGCAGCCGAAACCCACCCTGCCCGCACCGCATCAGGTTGCGCAGAATGTCTTCGAAAACACCTTCCTGCGGGTTCCGACAAGCAACCGCAGCCTTGTCTACAATGCGTGGGTGACGCTGGCGCCGACGGCGGTCGGCTTTGCCTTCGGCACAATCCTCGGCGTGCTCTTCGCGGTCGGCATCGTTCATCTCGTCGCGCTCGACCGCAGCCTCATGCCCTGGATCATCGCATCGCAGACGATCCCGATCCTTGCCATCGCCCCGACGATCATCGTCGTCTTCAGTGCCCTTGGCATCGATGGTCTGATCCCCAAGGCACTGATTTCCACCTATCTGTCGTTCTTCCCGGTCACCGTCGGCATGACGAAGGGCCTGCGTTCGCCGGAAATCATGCATCTCGACCTGATGCGCACCTATAATGCCAGCAGCTGGCAGACCTTCTGGAAACTGCGCGTGCCGGCCTCGATACCCTTCCTCTTCACGTCCATGAAAGTCGCGATTGCCGCAAGCCTCGTCGGTACGATCGTCGGCGAACTGCCGACTGGCGCCGTCGCCGGCATCGGCGCAAAGCTCTTGGCAGGCTCCTATTACAGCCAGACGATCGATATATGGGCGGCGCTGGTCGCAGGCTCGGTCCTTGCGGCAATTCTCGTCGGCATCGTCAGCATCGCTGCCCGCATCGTCGAGCGCTCGATGGGAGGCAGAACGGCATGAGATCCTTTCATTTCTCCTGGCAGGGCATATTCGCCATTCTTCTCTGTCTTGCGGCGATCCCCGCCTTGCCGCTGGCTGCGGCAGATGCCGCCGCACCTTTCAGCAGCGGAACGACCTTCGTCATCTTCATTCTCATTGCCGCGGCCGCCGCCCTATCCTTCATGCACCTTTCCGAAGACCTGAACGCGGCGATCCTCTTCTTCGGCGCGCATGCGGCGGCATGGCTGCTGCTCGCGGGAATTTCCGGCAATGAAGGCAAGGCGCAAGCGTCCTTCTTTATTCTGATTGCCGCTGCCTGGCTACTGGCCTGGCGCTGCGTTTCCGTCCTGTCGTCGATGCGCTCGCAGTCGGCCGCCGGCAGCTATACGCTGCGGCTGCTGATCCCGGCGATCTTCGGCATATGGATACTGATCGTCTGGGAAGCCGTCACCCGCGGCGGCGGTGTTTCCCTGGTGCTGCTGCCGCCGCCAAGCACTATTGGCGCTCGGATCGCCAGCTCGCTTCCGACGCTCTGGATCGATGTGCGCCAGACGATCCTCACCTCCGTCCTAATCGGCTATATCATCGGCTGCGCCAGCGGTTTCGTCGTTGCCATTCTCGCAGACCGTTTCGCCTTCCTGCGTCGCGGTCTGCTGCCGATTGGCAACTTCGTCTCGGCTTTGCCGATCATCGGCGTCGCACCGATCATGGTCATGTGGTTCGGCTTCGACTGGCAGTCGAAGGCCGCCGTCGTCGTCATCATGACCTTCTTCCCGATGCTGGTGAACACGGTGACGGGCCTTGCCGCAGCCGGCAACATGGAACGCGACCTGATGCGCACCTACGCATCGAGCTATTGGCAGACGCTGTTCAAGCTGCGCCTGCCGGCTGCCGCTCCTTTTATTTTCAATGCGCTGAAGATCAACTCGACCCTGGCGATGATTGGTGCCATCGTGGCGGAATTCTTCGGCACGCCCATGTCGGGCATGGGCTTCCGCATTTCAACCGAAAACGGCCGGTTGAATCTCGATATGGTCTGGGCCGAGATCGCGGTTGCCGCGATCGCCGGCTCGGTCTTTTACGGTATCGTCGCCATCATCGAACGAATGGTGACGTTCTGGCATCCGTCTATCCGCGGTGGGCAGACGTAATCCAGGATCCCTTCCAAGGGATCAAGGCATAACTCCAGAGGGAAAAGGGTGAAGACATGAAAAAAATAATGTTTGCATTGATGGCAAGTGCCATGACGCTTGCCGCCACCCAGGCCGCAATGGCGGCGGACAAGGTGACCTTGCAGCTGAAATGGGTGGCTCAGGCGCAGTTCGGCGGCTACTTCGTTGCCAAGGACAAGGGCTTCTACAAGGACGAAGGTCTCGATGTCGATATCAAGGCGGGCGGCCCCGATATCGCTCCGGAGCAGGTGATCGCCGGCGGCGGCGCCGATGTCATCGTCGACTGGATGGGCGGTGCGCTGGTTGCCCGCGAAAAAGGCGTTCCGCTCATCAACATCGCCCAGCCCTTCGAAAAATCCGGCCTGGAACTGATCTGTCCGAAGGATGGCCCGGTCAAGACGGAGAAGGATTTCAAGGGTCATACCCTCGGCGTCTGGTTCTATGGCAACGAATATCCCTTCTTCGCCTGGATGCACAAGCTTGGCCTGAAGACCGACGGCGGCAAGGATGGCGTCAATGTTCTGAAGCAGAGCTTCGACGTGCAGCCGCTCGTCCAGAAGCAGGCCGACTGCATCTCCGTCATGACTTATAACGAGTACTGGCAGGCGATCGATGCGGGCTTCAAGGCCGAAGACCTGACCGTCTTCAACTACACCAAGCTCGGCAACGACCTTCTGGAAGACGGCCTCTACGTCAAGGAAGACAAGCTGAAGGATGCGAAGTTCAAGGCCGACATGGTGAAGTTCGTCCGCGCTTCGATGAAGGGCTGGAAATATGCCGTCGAGCATCCGGACGAAGCCGCCGAAATCGTCATGGACAATGGCGGTCAAAATGAAAGCCACCAGAAACGCATGGCAGGCGAAGTCGCCAAGCTCATCGGCAACGGCAAGCTCGACATGAAGACCTATGACCGTACGGTCGAAGCCTTGCTCGATCAGAAGATCATCAACAAGAAGCCGGCTGGCGCCTATACGCATGAAATCACGGACGCTGCTCTGAAATAGTTTTAGATCATGGCGCACCATCGAAACGCGCGGGGCTTCCGGTCCCGCGCTTTTTTTCATTTTGTAACAGCAGCAACAAAAGGCTGGCTTTCTTGCAGCAATTGGCTGAAAAGCCTCGGCCATCAATTATTCGAATGCTGACATCACAATGCCGTGATTGCTTCGCATGGTTGCAAACGATAGGAATACCCGCGAAATCATTTTCTCGTGATCTTGCGAGAATTGAAAACCGCTCCCATTTACAGGGGCGATTTTAGGATGAGGGGCTGCAAGGCATGACAGACGGATATTACAACGCCGCGCATCGCATGCGACGCGCAAAAGTCGCCGTAACACTTTAAAGTTGATGCATAAGTTTACCCTTAAGTCGATTCCGATTTGAGGAATTGTGCGGTAATCCCGCCGGGAAGCCGGCTCGCATGCAGTGATCTCCCGTGTTCGCGACGGAAAACCGCGAAATCCTTTGACCAAATGCCAAACTGGAACCGGACGCATGGCCCTCACGCCGTTTAGACTTCTGAGCACGACCGCCATTCTGCTTTCCCTGCTGGCCGCATCGGCCGCCCGGGCAGAGCAGCCCGCCGTGACCACGCCGAAGCAGAACCTGCCCGCAATCGTCATCACCACAGCCGCAATGCGCCATCTGACCGACAAGGTCGTCGCGACCGGCACGGTGAAGGCCGTCGAGGAGGTCTACATCCAGCCGCAGGTGGATGGCCTCTCGATCCGCTCTCTTAATGCCGATGTCGGCGACAAGGTCACGGCGAACAGCACGCTTGCCACGCTGAACGACGATGCGCTGATCCTGCAGAAAAGCCAGATGCAGGCAACGCGGGCCAAGGGCGAGGCAAGCCTTGCACAATTGCACGCACAGCTCACCGAAGCCCGCGCCAATGCGGAAGAGGCCGAGTTGCAGCGCGTGCGCGCCGTCGCCATGGGCGCCAAGGGCACGATGTCGACCTCCTCTGTGGAACAGGCAAATGCTTCGGCCGCCGCCAACAAGGCGCGTGTGGTGTCCGCAGAACAGGCGATCGCCGTTGCCGAGGCCGACCTCAAGGTCACCGACAGCCAGATCGCCGACACCGACCTGAAGCTCGCCCGTACCGGCATCAAGACCCCGGTCTCAGGCACCGTCGCATCGCGCGATGCCCGCATCGGCGCCATCGCCAACGGCAATGGCGATCCGCTTTTCACCATCATCCGTGACAGCCAGCTCGAACTGGTTGTCGATGTGTCCGAGAGTGACATCACCAGGATCTCGACCGGGCAGAAAGCCTTGATCGCGCTTTCCGGCAGCCGCGAAAAGCTTGCCGGAACCGTCCGCCTCGTCGCGCCGATCGTCGATTCCGTCACACGTCTCGGCGCGGTGCATATCACGATCGACGACGGCGAGAAGGCGCGCGCGGGCATGTATGGCAGCGCCGCGATCATCATTCGCCAGGAAGATGGTGTCGCTCTGCCGCTGACGGCAGTCAACAGCGAGGAAAACGGCTCTTCGGCCCGCAAGGTCGAAAACGGCGTGGTCAAGTTCGTCAATGTCGAGACCGGCATTCAGGACGGAGGCTATGTCGAGATCATCAAGGGTCTGAAGGCCGGAGACGACGTCGTCGCCAAGGCCGGTGCCTATGTCCGCGACGGCGATCACATCACACCCGTGCGCGACACGTCGCAAGCCTCCAACTGAGCGAGAACGGCAAGATGAACTTCTCCGCCTGGTCCATCAGAAATCCGGTCGCCCCGCTCCTCGGCTTCTTCCTGCTGATGGTGGTGGGTGCGCACGCCTTCTTCAATCTGCCCATCACCCGCTTTCCGAACATCGATGTGCCTGTCGTCAACGTCACCGTGAAGCAGAGCGGCGCTTCGCCGGCCGAGCTCGAGATGCAGGTGACCAAGGAGATCGAAGACGCCGTCGCCAGCATCAACGGCATCGACGAGATCCAGTCGACCGTGACGGACGGCCAATCGCAGACCGTCGTGATCTTCCGCCTGGAAGTGCCTACCCAGCAGGCCGTTCAGGATACCAAAGACGCGATCGACCGCATCCGTGGCAACCTTCCCTCAACGATCGACGAGCCGATCGTCTCCAAGGTCGACGTTGCGGGTCAGGCGATCCAGAGCTTTGCCGTTTCTTCGCCGAACATGACGCTCGAAGAGCTGTCCTGGTTCGTGGACGACACCGTCAAGCGCGCGCTGCAGGGCAAGGCGGGCATCGGCCGTGTCGACCGCTACGGCGGCGCCGACCGCGAAGTGCGCATCGAACTCGATCCCAACAAGCTGAACGCCTACGGCATCACGGCGCTTTCGGTGAGCCAGCAGCTTCGCAGCACCAATATCGATCTCGGCTCCGGCCGCGGCCAGGTTGCCGGCAGCGAGCAGGCGATCCGCGTGCTCGGCGACGCCCGCGATGTCGCGCAGCTCGCCGACACGACGATCGCGCTCACCAACGGCCGCTTCGTCAAGCTCTCGGATCTCGGCGCGATCAAGGACACCTATCAGGAGCCGAAGTCGTTCTCGCGGTTCAACAGCACGCCGGTCGTCACCTTCGGGGTATTCCGCTCCAAGGGCGCGAGCGAGGTGACCGTGGCCAAGACGGTGGCCGACACGCTCGACAAGGTGCGCGCGGAGAATCCGAACGTCTCGATCGAGATGATCGACGACGCCGTCTACTACACCTATGGCAACTACGAATCCGCAATGCACACGCTGATCGAGGGCGCCATACTGGCCGTCATCGTCGTTTTCCTGTTCCTGCGGAACTGGCGCGCGACGCTGATATCTGCGGTCGCACTGCCTCTCTCCGCGATCCCGACATTCTGGATCATGAACCAGATCGGCTTCTCGCTGAACCTCGTCAGCTTCCTGGCATTGACGCTGGCGACCGGGATCCTGGTGGACGATGCCATCGTCGAGATCGAGAACATCGCGCGCCACATCAAGATGGGCAAGACGCCCTATCGCGCCGCCATCGATGCCGCGGACGAAATCGGCCTGGCGGTTATCGCGACGACCTTCACCATCATTGCCGTCTTCGTGCCCGTCTCCTTCATGCCTGGTATCCCGGGCCAGTACTTCATCCAGTTCGGCCTCACCGTCGCCTTCTCGGTGTTCTTCTCGCTGCTGGTGGCACGTCTGATCACGCCGATGATGGCCGCCTATCTGATGCGCGCCGAAGACGGTGTCCACGATCATCACGACAATGACGGCCGCTTCATGCGCGGTTATACCTGGCTGGTACGGCAGACGACGAAGCGCTGGTATACGCGTTATCCGACGCTGCTTGCCGCCTTCGCCTTCTCTGTCGCTTCGGTCTTCGCCCTCATCATGTTTGTCCCCGGCAGCTTCATCCCGCCGGAAGACTCCTCGCGCATCGTGCTGTCGGCGGAACTGCCGCCGAACGCCCGGCTCGACGATACCGAACAGGCGACAAACGAGATCTATCGCCGCGTCAGGAACATCGACGGCGTTGACAGTGTCTTCGTGCTCGGCGGCGCCTCGCCGAAGGGCGACCTGGAATTGCGCCGCGCTACGGTGACGCTGACGCTCGGCAAACTCGACCAGTCGCTGGCCAAAAAGCTGGTGAACGACGTCCTCGATTCGCTGCCCATCATTGGTCCCCACCTGCCAAAGGTTACCGCCCATGGCCGCGTACGTCCGCAATGGGAGATCGAAAAGGAAGTCTTTGCCAAGCTGCGCTCGATTCCCGACGTCCGCATTACCAAGCTGAACGATCGTGGCGATCGCGACCTGACCTATAACTTCCTCTCGCGCAGCGAAAAGGATCTGAACCAGGCCGTCGGCATCCTGGAAGCCAAGCTGCGTACAGATCCGGCGCTCGCCAACGTCAGCGCCGACGGCGCCCTGCCGCGGCCGGAACTGCAGATCTATCCGCGCAAGGACGAGGCTGCGCGCCTTGGCATCACGCCGCAGATGATTTCCGACACGATCCGCGTGGCGACCATCGGCGATATCGACGCTTCGCTCGCGAAGATCTCGCTCGACGATCGCCAGATCCCGATCCGCGTTCAGGCCTCCCTCGGCATGCGCCGCGATCTGGCGGCGATCCGTGCCTTGCGCATCAAGACGTCCATGGGCACCACCGGACAGGCGTCCGCCGGCCCCACCGTGCCACTGTCGAGCGTCGCCGACATCGACTATTCGGAGGGCCTATCCTCTATCAAGCGCAATAACCGCTTCCGCGTCGTCGCGATCGGCGCCGACCTGCCGCAAGGCGTGGCACTTGATACGGCGTCCGAACATTTCCTCGATATCGTCAACAACGCCAAGATCCCGGCAACGGTACATCTGGCGGAAAGCGGCGACACCAAGGTGCAGAAGGAAATGCAGCAGAGCTTCGGCAATGCCATGCTGCTCGGCCTCATGCTTGTTCTGACCGTGCTGATCCTGCTGTTCAAGGATGTGATCCAGCCTTTCACCATTCTGCTGTCGCTGCCCTTGGCGATCGGCGGCGTGGCGCTGGCCTTGATCCTGACCGGCAATGCGCTTTCCATGCCTGTCATGATCGGCATTCTCATGCTGATGGGCATCGTGACGAAGAACGCAATCCTGCTGGTCGATTTCGCCATCGAGATGATGCATCGGGGCATGCCGAGGTTGGAAGCGGTCATCGAGGCCGGCCGCAAGCGTGCCCGTCCGATCATCATGACCTCGATCGCCATGTCGGCCGGCATGCTGCCATCCGCCCTCGGCGTCGGCGAAGGCGGCTCGTTCCGCGCCCCGATGGCCATTGCCGTGATCGGCGGCATCATCGTTTCGACCGTGCTCAGCCTGGTGGTCGTGCCGTCCTTCTTCCTGATCATGGACGACCTGTCCCGCCTGCTCGGCTATCTCTTTGGCAGGCTTGTCGGCAAGAAGGATGTGGATGACGAGGTGGTCACCAAGGAAGGCCTGGCGGCCGCCGTCAACGAAAACCGTCAGTCGCTCACCAGTCTGGAGGAGCGGCTTGAGATCATCGAGAACAAGGATGGCAGAGGCAGGTCCGTGGGCACGAATGTCCTGAAGCTGCCGCCCTTCGCGGCAGAATAGGCCAGTTTCAGCAGATGAAATGATAGTGACGGGGCGGCTCAGAGGCCGCCCTGTTCCTTCAGGAAATCGACGATCTTGCTGACGCCCTCGCCCCGCTTCATGTCGGAAAAGACGAAAGGACGCGTCTGGCGCATCCGGGTCGCATCGCGGTCCATTACGTCGAGATCGACGTCGACGAAGGGCGCCAGATCCTTTTTGTTGATGACGAGAAGATCGGATTTGGTGATGCCGGGACCGCCCTTGCGCGGAATTTCCTCCCCCTGGCACACCGAGATCACATAGATGGTGATATCGGCAAGATCGGGCGAGAAAGTCGCTGCCAGATTGTCGCCACCGGATTCGATGAAGACGACGTCGAGATCGGGCAGCCGCTCGTTCAGACCGGCAATGGCCTGCAGATTGATCGTCGCATCCTCGCGGATCGCGGTGTGCGGGCATCCGCCGGTCTCGACGCCGACGATGCGGTCGGATGGCAGCGCCTGCATACGCACCAGCGCTTCGGCGTCCTCGGTCGTATAGATGTCGTTGGTAACAACAGCGACGGAATAATCGTCACGCATCGCCTTGCACAGCTTCTCCGTCAATGCCGTCTTGCCGGAACCGACCGGGCCGCCGATGCCGACGCGCAAGGGTCCATGTTTCGATTTCATGCTTGCAACTCCGATAAAGCAACAGAGCAATTCCAGGAAAAGTTCGGAGCAGTTTTCCGTCCGGAATTGCGCAAAAACAAGGGGATAGAGCGCTTTCGCGATTCGAGGAAAAGCGGAATAGCTCTATCATAGCGAAGCACCTGACCGCCGCACAGCGGCGAATGACGTAGGTGGTGCTTCGGTTGCGGTATTTTCGTATGCATCATGAGCGGAAGAGCCGCGTACGCTGGATCTCATGGCGCAAGCTCGCAATATCCGCCTGCACCGTCGCAGCGCCGAGATCATCGAGGCTGGATCGGGCCGCCCGTCGCGCAACATCTGCAAAGAGATCTTCCAGCCGTGCCAGAATGGCAACGCCATCTTTCTGCCCGCTGACGCCAAGGCGAATGCCGGCAGATACCATCTGCGAGGCCAGCGCGTGCAGGAAGGCGGCAGCCGCCTTTTCCACTGAAATGCCATGTGCGCCGGCAATGGCGCCGACCGCAACCGGATAGGCCATTCTTGCCGGGAGCGTGGAAAAGATCTCATGTGGCCAGGCGGAAGCAGCCGAAAGAAAGGCATCTCCAAGCAGCATGGTCTCGTTATGCCGCTCTTTCGAGCCGGCCAGCGCCTCGGCAAGTTCTGCAACGGCCGCAAGCCGCCTTGTATCCGAACCCGCCCGATGCGCCTCGACCAGCAGGACTGCGTCATTCCACACCGCACCATTCTGGATAAGCGCTGAGATCCAGTCTCTCAATCCTATGCTATCGCACACAAGATCGTCATGGACAGCGCGCTCGAGACCGCTGGAATAGGCGAACGATCCCACCGGAAACGCGGGCGACAGCCAGGCCATCAGCCGCAGGAGCGCCTGCAGATCGCGATTATCCGTAACCGCCGTATCGGTCATCGCGGTTCAATCATGCGAATGGTTGTGATGATCGTGCCCGTGATCATGATGGTGGTCCTGGCCATGCGTATGGCCGCCATGAGAGTGATAGGCGCCGCGCGCAGGCTGGAAAGGCTCGCTGACTTCGGTCACCGTCGCACCCAGCCCTTCGAGCATCGAACGGATCACATGATCGCGCAGGATCAGGATACGCTCTTCCTCGATCTGAGCGGAAAGATGCCGATTGCCCAGATGCCAGGCAAGCTCGATCAGATGCCGGCGGTCACGCGGGCGGATTTCGAAAAGCTTTTCGTCCGCCGCAACGATCTCGATCAGCTCGCCATCCTCGCGCACCAGCAGATCGCCGCTGGCAAACAGCACCGGCTCCTTCAAATCGAGCATGACCATCTCGCCATTTTCGAGATGCAGCAGCTTGCGGCGCAGGTGGCGCAGATCGTGCGGCAGGACGACGCGATCGATCGGATTGGAGGAAGGGGTGCCGGCCGGCAGATAGGAGGTGACGCGTAGCATGGCTGTTCCAGATGAATACTTTGTCGGACCATGCAAAATAGTCGCCTTCCGCGCAAGCATCAATGACGCGCCGGAGCCTTACATCCGCTGTACATAGCGTTGCAGTTCCCTGACATCCGCCGCCGCTTCCCGTTCCTGCTCCGTGGCGCAGCGATGCCAAACCTGCGAAAGCCGCTCGCACTCGTGCATGACGCGGTTGCGGCCAAGCGTCTTGGCGAGATAGAGCGCCTTGTCGGCTGCTGCATAGACGCCTTCCGCCTTGCGGTCGCTGCCTAGGTCGGCAACTCCGGCGGAGATGGTGATCTTCACTGAACCGCCTTCGACGAGGACCGGACATTCGGCAATCCGCTCCTTGATTTCCTCGATACGAGCAATGCGTTCGGCCGTATCGCCGCCGTGAATGATGGCGCCGAATTCCTCGCCGCCAAGCCGGGCGATCACGTCTTCTCCGGTGAAGGCGTTGGAAAACATCTGCGAGACGGCGACGATTACAGCGTCGCCGGATGCGTGCCCAAAGCGATCGTTGATCGTCTTGAAGCGGTCAAGATCGAAGATTGCCAGCGACGCGCCCTCGCCCGCCCGATTCAGCGCTTCGGTGAAAGCACGACGATTGAGCAGGCCGGACAGCATATCGGTCCGGCTCAGCCGCTCGAACTCGGCGTGGGAGACGGCAAGCTTGTGGATGGAAAAGCCCGTCAGTACCGCCAGCACACCGGAAACCGTCCCCCCGATGATCCATGCCATCAGGACCCCGAAGCACATCGCCTCCAGAATCGGCACCGGCAGAAGATTGCACCAGTCCAGCACGAACAGCATCGTGATGATGATCGCAAGCGACATGATGACGGCGGCAAAACTCATCTTAAGCGCGAAAATAAAAATCGCACGCCGTTGCTGAAAGTTACCGAGCTCGGCCTGCAGCGAAATCCATTGTTTCATGCGATTCACCTTCCTCAGCCTACCGTTTCGATCATGTGAGATAGGGGTGAAGGAGCTTCCAGCACTTTAACGCAATCATTAAAATGCGATGCGTTTCCCAAGTTGTGAACAGCCGGGACCCGCTATTTGCAAAATCGGCTTTCCATATGGAATTGCGTCGAAGCAAAAGGACAGAATCTTTTCGCGCTTCGAAGAAAAGCGAAGGGTTTCGATGCTGCATCCAGTGCGCGATATGGGAAAAGCCTCGGACGGCCGAGGCTTTGAAGCCTGCTGGTGACTGACGGCAGAAATAAGCTCAGAAGAGGAAATAGCGCTGTGCCATCGGCAGCACCGTCGCCGGTTCGCAGGTCAGAAGCTCTCCATCGGCACGCACTTCGTAGGTTTCCGGGTCCACCTCGATGTGCGGCGTCAGGCTGTTGTGAATCATCGACGCCTTGGAGATGCCGCCGCGCGTGTTCCTGACGGGCAGCAGCGTCTTGGCGACCCCGAGTTTGCCGGCAAGTCCGGCATCGAATGCAGCCTGGGAAACGAACGTCACGGAGGAATTCGTCCGGTTCTTTCCGAAGGCGCCGAACATCGGCCGGTAATGCATCGGCTGCGGCGTCGGGATCGACGCATTCGGGTCACCCATGGGCGCTGCCGCGATGGAGCCGCCAAGCAGAACCATCTCCGGCTTCACGCCGAAAAATGCCGGATTCCAGAGAACCAGATCGGCGCGCTTGCCGACCTCGATCGAGCCGATCTCATGGCTGACGCCGTGCGCAATCGCCGGATTGATCGTGTATTTGGCAATATAGCGCTTCACGCGGAAATTGTCGTTGTCGCCGATTTCCTGGGCCAGGCGGCCACGCTGGCGCTTCATTTTGTCGGCGGTCTGCCAGGTACGGATCGCCACTTCGCCGACACGGCCCATGGCCTGGCTGTCGGATGAAATGATCGAGAAGGCGCCGATGTCGTGGAGAATATCCTCGGCAGCAATCGTTTCCTTGCGGATACGGCTTTCGGCGAAGGCGATATCCTCGGGAATCGAAGGCGATAGATGGTGGCAGACCATCAGCATGTCGAGATGTTCGGCGATCGTATTAACCGTATAGGGCCGCGTCGGATTGGTCGAAGACGGAATGACGTTCGACTGACCGCAGATCTTGATGATGTCGGGCGCGTGTCCACCGCCTGCGCCTTCCGTGTGAAATGCGTGGATCGTGCGACCCTTGATGGCACCGATCGTATCCTCCACGAAGCCGCTTTCATTCAACGTATCCGTGTGGATCATCACCTGAACGTCGTATTCGTCGGCAACGCTGAGGCAGCAGTCGATCGCCGCCGGTGTGGTGCCCCAATCCTCATGCAGCTTGAGCGCACAGGCACCGCCGAGCACCATCTCTTCCAGGGCGGCCGGCAAGGATGCATTGCCCTTGCCGGAAAGGCCGATATTCATGGGAAAGGCATCGAAGGATTCGATCATGCGTGCCAGATGCCAAGGTCCCGGCGTGCAGGTCGTTGCCAGCGTCCCATGCGCCGGCCCAGTGCCGCCGCCGAGCATGGTGGTGATACCGGACATCAGGGCTTCTTCGATCTGCTGCGGGCAGATGAAATGGATGTGGCTGTCCATGCCGCCGGCGGTCACGATCTTGCCTTCGCCTGCGATCGCCTCCGTGCCAGGCCCGACGATGATATTGATATTGGGCTGCATATCCGGATTGCCGGCCTTGCCGATGGCGACGATGCGGCCGTCCTTCAGGCCGATATCCGCTTTGACGATCCCCCAGTGATCGAGGATCAGCGCATTGGTGATGACGGTATCGACCGCTCCGGCAGCCCGCGTCACCTGGCTTTGCCCCATGCCATCGCGAATGACCTTGCCCCCGCCGAACTTCACTTCCTCGCCATAGGCGGTGAAATCCTTCTCCACTTCGATGAACAATTCGGTGTCGGCCAGACGGACCTTATCGCCAACGGTCGGTCCGAACATGTTGGCATAGGCGGCACGGGAAATCTTGTAGGGCATGAATCAGTCTCCTTGGGAGGCAGAGATGAGGTTCGTGTCGGCAAGGCGCCTCAGACGGCCGAGGGACACGTAGGCATCCACCAGCCGCTTCTCGGCGGCAAAGGGATGCTCGTCCCAGCCCGTATGGCTGAAGCCGGTAATGGCGATATCGTCGTCAGGATAGCGGAGCAGCGCATCGGCAATCACGATCATGCCGCTGCTCGGCACCACATAGGAGCCAGGATCGTAGTCCGCCAGCGCCGTATCGACGCTCTCATGCACGGATCGGTCTATCACCACATGCCGCTTGCCGGTCGCCTGGCAAAAAGCGGTGAACTGATCGGTATAGTCATCGCAGAAATCGTCGAGCTCCGGATGCGAGATTGCCAGCGCTGCGCGCATCTCGGCGAATTTGACCGGATCGCGCACGCTCCAGATTTCCGACGCGGCGGCGACGGCACGGCTCTTGCGCCACTCGGCCGAGCCGAGCATGGCCCGCGCCGGGCGGCCAGTATTGCAAACCGCGATGACATCGGTCCGGCTGCCGCCCGCGCCCACGGAACGGCAATCGTTGAAGCGGATCACCAGATCGGCGGCATCGATGACATCGGCTGCACCTGCCGCGATCTCGCCATTGCCGATAATCATTATGCTGCGCCTCAGGCTCACTGATTGTCCTCCGGCCCGTCTGCGAGATCCTTCAATTCCTTGGTCCGGTTCTTGGTCAGGTCCGCCTTGCAGGCGGAAACGAGCATGGGCTCCATGGAGCCGCCCCGCGCCTGGAACCCTTGGGCCTCGCATTCGCCGTCACGATAGTCCACCCAGGCGCGCTGCGCCTTGACGAGTGCCTTTTCGGCCCCCTTCATGTCGGCATCGAGATCCGCGTCGACGGCGACCATCGCGGCGCGTGTCTTCTTGTATTGCGCATTCAGCGCCTTGTCGGCCGTATCGAAATCGAGTGCGGCACAAATGTTCAAATCCGTCTGCGCCTCCGCCTTAGCACAATCGATCTTCGGCTCATCCGGATTGTTCTGCGCAAAAGCAGGAGCGCAGATCAGGACTGCGGCAAGAGCAGCAGGCGCAAGCAATTTCATCGACATCAAATCCCCCCGAGAAAACTGAGAGCAGTTCCAGCAAAGGTGCGAAGCGATTTTCGCGTCCGGAACTGCGTAAAAACAATAGGATAGAGCGTTTCTGCAATTCGAAGAAAAGCGGAAATGCTCTAGAGCTTGCCCATGACCTGCTGACGGAAACCATAGACTTCGCGCTTCCCAGACAGCGGGATCAGCGTCACCGAACGCGTCTGTCCCGGCTCGAAGCGCACGGCGGTTCCAGCGGGAATGTCGAGCCGCATGCCCCTTGCCTTGTCGCGATCGAAGGAAAGCCCGGCATTGGTCTCGGCAAAATGATAGTGGCTTCCGACCTGCACCGGACGGTCGCCGGTATTGGAAACCTCGAGCGTCACGGTCGGCGCTCCGGCATTGAGTTCGATGTCGCCGCTCGCAGCGATGATTTCACCTGGGATCATGGTTCTCTCCTTATGCAGCCCGGACGGGCGCACATCCCTCAGCTTTCAGAACACGCTTGGTCGAAGCAGGATATTTGGCAAGCAAGGCTGCCGGACGGATGGGACGCCGGACGAAATCGCCGCCGCAGTTAGGGCAGACGCCGCCCAATACAGTGTCGGCACAATCGGCACAGAAGGTACACTCGAACGTGCAGATCATCGCCTGCCTGCTTTCCGGCGGCAAATTCCTGTCGCAGCATTCGCAATTGGGTCTCAGTTCCAGCATGGCAGCCTCAACGGATCGGTTCATGGACGGTGACGAGCTTGGTGCCGTCAGGGAATGTCGCCTCGACCTGAACGTCATGGATCATCTCGGCAATGCCTTCCATCACCTGCTCGCGGGTGATGACATGGGCGCCGGCCTCCATCAGCTCGGCGACGGGGCGGCCGTCGCGCGCGCCTTCGACCACGAAATCCGTGATCAGCGCGATGGCTTCAGGATGATTGAGCTTGACGCCCCGCTCCAGCCGCCGCCGCGCCACCATCGCCGCCATGGAAATCAGCAGCTTGTCTTTTTCTCTCGGAGTGAGGTTCATCGCCTACCTATGTGATTGCTGTTTGCCCAATTTACAGGTTCCAGACTTTCGGCACTGGCGCTCCATTGCGCAAGGCGGAAATGATCGGGATTAGAATTTTTCTGAGCGCGAAGCCATCGGCAGCGGCGAGCCGTACGACGAGCTTCTCGCCCCAGTGACTGGCGCCTCCCATATGCGTTTCGAGGAGAGGCCTGATGCGGCCGAGATAGGCCTCGGCCAATGGACCGACGTAGAGCAGGGTCGCGAAGGCAACCTGCCCGCTGAGGACAGCCGCTTTGCCCGTCAATGCAGCCACATCGCCATCCAGTCGCAGCTCCTCGGCATGAACAAGCCGCCCGCCGCGGCGGATGCGCCAGCGATCACGGAACAATCCCCGCGCCATGGTTTCACCCATGGCTTTCCGCCCGAGCAGGATCGCTTCGACGGCAAGGAATTCGGCCGTATCGTCAAGTTCCACATTCAACGCACGCGAAAGCGAGGCGCGATCGAAGAGGATGGTCTCCTGCGGCAGCCAATCGACCCGAGCGCCGCTCCCGACCTTGATCGAGGTTTCAACCTCGGCCGTGCCGGCCGAAGCCTTGTAGATTTTTTCACAGGCCTGCGTCGTCACATCGATGCGCGTGCCCGGCCCGGCCACGACGCTCCAATCCATCCGGTCGCCGCCCGTCAGGCCGCCTGCCGTGTTGATGATGACCGCTTCCATGGAATGATCGAAGGTTTCCGGCAGCCTGATCTTGGCCGCCCCCTCCTGAAAGAGCTCGGCAAGACGCGTGCGGCCGCCAAGCGCCTTGGCCGCAAGATGGCCGCGACCACGCGCCCTCTGCGGTCTTGTGCCTGCCGCCGTCATCGCCATCTGCCTCTCCACACACCACACCATTCCGAAGCCTCCTGCATAACTCCTTAAATCGGCATCGATTTAAGGGTAAAGTTATCCAGCAGATTAAAAGTGCTACAGCGACCTTTGTGCGTCACAAATGACGCGCGGCGCTGTAGCCATTGAAACCCGGCAAGGAGTAAAGGCAAGCAATTTCTATGCCTTATGCAATGCAGCTCGATATTGGCCCATCGCCGACCGTATCAGCCGCATTTTCCGTCAAACGCCGAAAAGAAAGGCAACGACCTCAAACCGTCAGGTGCCTGCGGGCCTCCGGTGTGTCCAGTGTCTCTGCCAGCCCCTCGTGCACGATCTCGCCGCGATCCATGATGTAGACGTAGTCGGCAAGTTCGCGGCAGAAATCGAGATATTGCTCGACCAGCAGGATCGCCATGCCGGTGGAATCCCTGAGATAGCGGATTGCCCGGCCGATATCCTTGATGATCGACGGCTGGATGCCCTCGGTCGGCTCGTCCAGGACCAGGATCTTCGGCCTGGTTACCATCGCCCGCCCGATCGCCAGCTGCTGCTGCTGGCCACCCGAGAGATCGCCGCCGCGGCGCGACAGCATCGATTTCAGCACCGGAAACAGACTGTAGATGTCATCAGGAATAGTGCGGTCGCGGCGCGAAAGCGGAGCGTAACCGGTTTCGAGATTCTCCTTCACGGTCAGGAGCGGAAAGATCTCGCGCCCCTGCGGCACGTAGCCGATGCCCCGTTTGGCGCGTGCGAACGGCGCCATGCCGTTCAGCATCACGCCGTTGAAGGCAATCGTACCCGCCGACAACGCATGCTGTCCCGTGACAGCGCGCAGGAGCGAGCTTTTGCCGACGCCATTGCGCCCGAGGACACAGGTGATCTTGCCCATCTCCGCCTTGATGGAGATCCCCCGCAGCGCCTGGGCGGCGCCGTAATGCAGGTTTGCGTTTTCGACTGTCAGCATGGCTTCATCTTCTTTCTGTTCCCTCAAGCCCCCTCACCCTGACCCTCTTCCCGAGGGGGGATGACCTTTGTATCCTCGCCTGAGCAGCGACTGGAGGCTTGCTGGCGCTCGTTTCTCCTTCTCCCCTCGGGGAGAAGGAGAAACGACAGGCCGGATGAGGGGGCTCTTCCCACCCACGAAGGCCTACTACCGCCCCAGATAATTCTCGATCACCTTTGGATCGCTGCTGACGAAATCGATCGAGCCCTCCGCCAGAACCGATCCCTCCGCCAGGCATGTCACCTTAACGCCGAGATCGCGGATGAAACCCATATCGTGCTCGACCACGACGACCGAACGCGTCTTCGCAATCTCCTTCAACAGCACCGCCGTTTCTGCCGTCTCCGCATCCGTCATACCCGCCACCGGCTCATCGACCAAGAGTAGCTTCGGTTCCTGCGCAAGCAACATCCCGATCTCAAGCCACTGCTTCTGACCATGGGAAAGATTGGCCGCCAGTTCTTCCCGCCGATGCGACAACCGCACCGTCTCGAGGATTTCCTCGATACGATCGCGATCGATTGGCGTCAGGCGATAGAAGAGAGTCGAAAAGACACCGCGGCTGCGGTTGAGCGCCAATTCGAGATTGTCCCAGACGGTGTGGCTTTCGAAGACGGTCGGCTTCTGGAATTTCCGGCCGATGCCGAGCTGGGCGATGTCAGCCTCGTCCTTCTTGGTCAGATCGATCTGGCCATTGAAGAATACCTCTCCCTCGTCGGGTCGGGTCTTGCCCGTGATGATGTCCATCATCGTCGTCTTGCCCGCGCCGTTCGGGCCGATGATGGCGCGAAGCTCGCCCGGCTCGATAACAATCGACAGCGAATTCAAAGCCTTGAACCCATCGAAGGATACCGAGACATTGTTGAGATAAAGCATGCTGTTGGGTTTGATGTCGGGGATCATGGTCCTACTCCGCGGCCTGTACCGACTGCTGATCGTCATCCTTCGCAGCCTCCGCCGGCGGCTTTGCAGGCACGCGCTTTTTGCCAAAATATTGTGCGATGGTGCCGACGATGCCCTTCGGCAGGAATAGCGTCACCGCGACGAACAGGCCACCGAGCGCAAACAGCCAGAAATCGGGAAACAGGCCGGTGAAGATGGTCTTGCCGCCATTGACCAGGATGGCGCCGATGATCGGCCCGATCAGGGTGGCGCGGCCGCCAACGGCTGTCCAGATGACGACTTCGATCGAATTGGCGGGCGCGAATTCTCCTGGATTGATGATGCCGATCTGCGGCACGTAGAGCGCGCCGGCAATGCCCGCCATCATGGCCGATACGACGAAGACGAACAGCTTCATATGCTCGACGCGATAGCCGAGAAAGCGCGTGCGGCTTTCGGCATCGCGCACGCCCACAAGCACCTTGCCGAACTTCGAACGGACAATGGCCGAGGACAGCATCAGCGCCAGCGCCAGGAATACCGCCGTCGCGGCAAAGAGCACGGCACGCGTGCCATCGGCCTGAATGTTGAAGCCAAGAATGTCCTTGAAGTCCGTCAGGCCGTTATTGCCGCCGAAACCCATGTCGTTGCGGAAGAAGGCAAGCAGCAGCGCATAGGTCATGGCCTGCGTGATGATCGACAGATAGACGCCGTTGACGCGCGAGCGGAAGGCAAACCAGCCGAAAACGAAGGCCAGCAGGCCGGGTGCCGCAAGCACCATGAGCATGGCGAACCAGAACTGATCGAAGCCGTACCAGAACCAAGGCAGCTCCTTCCAGTTCAGGAAGACCATGAAATCGGGCAGGATCGGATTGCCGTAGGTGCCGCGCGAGCCAATCTGCCGCATCAGATACATGCCCATGGCATAGCCGCCGAGCGCGAAGAAGGCTCCGTGGCCGAGCGAAAGAATGCCGCAATAGCCCCAAACGAGATCGAGCGCCAGGGCGAGCAGGGCATAGGTCAGATACTTGCCGAACAGCGACATGAGATAGGTGGGTACATGCAATGCGCTCGTTTCCGGCAAGGCCAGATTGGCGAGCGGCACCAGCACCGCGACGGCAAGAAGGAGCGCGATGGCGATGCTGATCCGGCGGTCGAGCGCGCGGAGGATAAAGGCCGTGATCATGCTTCCACCGCCCTTCCCTTGAGCGCGAAGAGGCCGCGCGGACGTTTCTGGATGAAGAGGATAATGAGGACGAGAACGAGGATCTTGCCAAGCACTGCCCCCGCATAGGGTTCGAGGAACTTGTTGAGAATGCCGAGCGAGAAGGCGCCGACCAGCGTCCCCCAGAGATTGCCGACGCCGCCGAACACCACGACCATGAAGCTGTCGATGATGTAGCTCTGACCAAGGTTCGGCGAGACGTTATCGATCTGCGAGAGCGCGACGCCTGCCATCCCGGCGATGCCGGACCCGAGCGCGAAAGTAAAAGCATCGACCCAGGACGTGCGGATCCCCATCGAGGAGGCCATGCGCCGGTTCTGCGTCACCGCGCGCATCTGCAGGCCGAAGGCCGAGCGCTTCAAAAGAAGCAGGAGCGCGACAAACACGCCGAGCGCAAAGACGATGATCCAGAGGCGGTTCCAGGTGATCGAGAGATAGCCGAAATCGAAGGAACCCGACATCCATGAGGGATTGCCGACCTCCTGATTGGTCGGCCCGAAGATCGAACGCACCGCCTGCTGCAGGATCAATGAAATGCCCCAGGTGGCGAGCAGCGTCTCCAGCGGCCTGCCATAAAGAAAGCGGATGACGCCGCGCTCGATAACGAGGCCGACGGCCCCGGTGACAATGAAGGCGACCGGCAGGGCGATCGCCAGCGACCAGTCGAACAGTTCGGGATAGGATGTGCGGATGATACTTTGAACGACGAAAGTAGAATAGGCGCCGAGCATCACCATCTCGCCATGCGCCATGTTGATGATGCCCATGACGCCGAAGGTAATCGCAAGGCCGATGGCGGCCAGCAGCAGTACGGAGCCGAGCGACAGGCCGTACCACACGTTCTGCACCGCATCCCAGATCTTCAACTGCTCCTGTATGCCGGCGACGGCGGCAGCGACATCTGGCTTGAGGCTCTGGTCCACGGAAACCGAGGAGAGAATGCCGATCGCATCCCGACCGCCTTCGACCTTGATCGTTTCGATCGCTGCCTTCTTGTCTTCCATCGGGCGATCCGAGCCAAGTATGGCAACGGCTCTCGCGCGCTCGAGCACGCCCCGGACCTCTCCGTCCTTCTCGCTCTGCAGCGCCGTCTCGACGGCTTCGAGCGAATCCGCACTCGGCGCCTTCAAAATGGATTGCGCCGCCGAAAGCCGCGTCGCGCGATCCGGGCTCATCAGCGTCAGACCGCCGAGAGCCGCGCGAACCGCACGGCGCAGATTGTTGTTGATCTTGATCTTGCCGAGATTGTCCTTGGCTTCCTGACCGGCCGCCTGCCCGGTCAAGGGGTCCACCAGATCCATCATGTCGCCGGAGGATTTGGCGATAAAGACCTGATTGTCGGATTTTCTCATATAGAGATCGCCGTCGGAAAAGGCCTGCAATGCAGGCACCACCTTCGGATCGCCCGTCTTGGCAAGGGCTTGAACGATATCGCCGGCCTTCTGGAAATTGGCTTGGCCGAGGGAATTGATCAGGCCGTGGGCGTCCTCCTGGGCACGCAGGCTCGTCGCGGTCAACGCCAGCACCAGACAGAAGCCGGCGACCAGCGCCAAGGCCATGCGGTAAACGAATTTGTCGAACATTGCGTAGTCCCCTCGAGCTGCCGCGGGCAGACAAGCCTGCCCGCGGCGGTCTTGCGTCGGCAGATATCAGGAACCCTTGCCGCCGCACTTGCCGGTGGTGACGTTGAAGTTGCCGCAGTTCATCGGCATGCGCCAATCCGAGATCAGGTCCTTACTGTCGGGCAGGTAATCGGACCATTCCTTGCCGACCACGGCAGGGGTTTGCGAAACGACATCGAACTGGCCGTTTTCCTGCACTTCGCCGATGAGGACCGGCTTGGTGATGTAATGGTTCGGCATCATGGTAGCGGTGCCGCCGGTGAGGTTCGGAACGGAAACGCCGACGAGCGCGTCGATGACCTTGTCCGGATCGGTCGTGCCGGCCTTCTCGACGGCCTTCACCCACATGTTGAAGCCGATATAGGCGGCTTCCATCGGGTCGTTGGTGACGCGCTTGTCGTTCTTGGTGTAGGCGTGCCATTCCTTGATGAAAGCAGCATTGGCGGGCGTGTCGACGGACTGGAAGTAGTTCCAGGCAGCGAGATGTCCGACAAGCGGCTTGGTATCGACGCCGGCCAGCTCTTCTTCACCGACCGAGAAGGCGACGACCGGAATATCCTCGGCCTTGACGCCCTGGTTGCCCAGTTCCTTGTAGAAGGGAACATTGGCATCGCCATTGATTGTGGAGACGACCGCAGTCTTCTTGCCGGCCGCGCCGAAGGCCTTGATCTTGGAGACTTCCGTCTGCCAGTCGGAGAAGCCGAAGGGTGTGTAGTTGACGATGATGTCTTCGTCCTTGACACCCTTGGACTTCAGATAGGCCTCGAGGATCTTGTTGGTCGTGCGCGGATAGACATAGTCCGTGCCTTCGAGCACCCAGCGCTGCACGCCTTCATTCTTCATCAGATAATCGACGGCCGGAATTGCCTGCTGGTTCGGAGCGGCTCCCGTATAGAAGACGTTGCGCTCCGACTCTTCGCCTTCGAACTGCACCGGATAGAACAGGATCGAATTCAGTTCCTTGAAGACGGGCAGCACCGACTTGCGCGACACCGAGGTCCAGCAGCCGAAGACGGCGGAGACCTTGTCCTTCTGGATCAGTTCGCGGGCCTTTTCGGCAAAGAGCGGCCAGTTGGAGGCCGGGTCGACGACGACGGGCTCGAGCTTCTTGCCGAGGACGCCGCCCTTTTTGTTCTGCTCGTCGATGAGCATCAGCATGGCGTCCTTCAGCGTCGTTTCCGAGATCGCCATGGTGCCGGAAAGCGAATGCAGGACGCCGACCTTGATGGTGTCGTCGGCGGCAAACGCGCCGTGGAATGCGGTGGTTGACATGATGGCGCCAAGCAGCGCGCCGGAGACGAGAGTCTTGAATTTCATCCGTGGTTCCCCTCTTTTGTCTGCCGCAACGGCCGGTAAACAAGGATTAACCGTTGCCTTCGGCGACTATCTGGCAGCCCCTGGGGAAACCACATACGTAAAACGACGTAGGAGGCGGGGCGAAATGTGCAGCTTTGGGCACCCTCATGCCCTTAAGCACCGTACCGATCCGTGTTACGACATTTCCGGACCGCCGAAGTGACTGTGGCGGGACTGCTGAAGGGTAAGCATGGCGGCGCGGCAACGCATCATTCCGGTAAGGCGCGAATATAATCGCTGGGTCGCGAACCAGACGCTGGAAGACTACGCCCTGCGTTTCACCGCCAAGAGCGCCCGGCAATTTTCATCGCAACGCATCTCGCAGACCGCGATCGGCGCTATTTCCTTCCTGGCGCTGGAGGCGATCGGCGGCACGATCACGCTTTCCTACGGCACGACCAACGCATTCTACGCCATCATCGTCGCCAGCCTCGTCATGCTGGCCGTGGGCCTGCCCATCAGCCGATATGCCATCCGCCATGGCGTCGATATCGATCTGCTGACACGGGGCGCGAGCTTCGGCTATATCGGCTCGACCGTCACCTCGCTGATCTATGCCAGCTTCACCTTCATGCTCTTTGCGATCGAAGCCTCGATCATGTCCGGCGCGCTAGAGCTGACGCTCGGCATACCCGTTTGGATCGGCTACATCATCAGTGCCGTGATGGTGATCCCGCTCGTGACGCACGGTGTGCGCCTCATCAGCCGGTTCCAGTTGCTGACGCAACCCTTCTGGATCGTTCTCAACATCCTCCCTTTCGCCTTCATCGCCTTTGCAGATTGGGGAAAATTCGATCTCTGGCGGGCCTTCGCCGGTATCCATCATCCTGCAAGCGCGCCGGGCACAGCCGCCCCTTTCGATCTGGTAGAATTCGGCGCGGCTTCGGCCGTCATCCTGGCGCTGATGTCGCAGATCGGCGAACAGGCCGACTTCCTGCGCTTCCTGCCGCCGGACGGCCACCGCAAATGGCGCCATCGCCTGGCCATCTTCCTGGCCGGGCCGGGATGGGTCATCATCGGCGCGCCGAAGCTGCTCGCCGGCTCATTTCTCGTCGTTCTGACGCTGACCTCAGGCGTGCCTGTAGGTCGCGCCGCCGATCCCGCACAGATGTATCTGACCGCCTTCGGCTATATGATCCCCTGGCACAATGCCGCGCTGCTTTTGATGGCTGCCTTCGTGATGATCTCGCAACTGAAGATCAACGTCATGAACGCCTATGCCGGCTCGCTCGCCTGGTCGAACTTCTTTTCGCGGCTGACACACAGTCACCCGGGCCGCGTCATCTGGCTGGTCTTCAACGTCGCCATCGCGCTTTTGTTGATGGAACTCGGCATCTATCGGCTGCTGGAGGAGACGCTCGGCATCTTCTCGATCATCGCCATGGCTTGGCTCTGCACCGTTTCCGCCGATCTTTTCATCAACAAGCCGCTGCGGCTTGCCCCTCCCGGCATCGAATTCAAGCGCGCGCATCTCTACGACATCAATCCGGTTGGCCTTGGTGCCATGGCGCTTTCGGCAACCATCGCTCTCATCGCGCATTTCGGCGTCTTCGGCTCGATTGCCGCATCGCTTGCACCCTATGTCACCCTGATCGTGGCATTCATCGCCTCGCCCGCCATCGCCTGGGCCACAAAGGGCAAATATTATCTCGCCCGCAAGCCACGGCAGAGCTGGAAGAACCTGACGACCATTACCTGCTCCGTTTGCGAACATCCGTTCGAGCCGGAGGACATGGCCTGGTGCCCAGCCTATGCCGCGCCGATCTGCTCGCTCTGCTGTTCGCTCGACAGCCGCTGCCACGACATGTGCAAGCCGAAGGCTCGGCTCAATACGCAGGTCGCCACCGTCGCAAAGACCCTGCTTCCTGAAAGTATCGTTGCCAAACTTGCAACGCGCCTCGGCCGCTACGGCATTGCCGTTGCCTTGGCGCTGACCGCCATGGGTGCGATCCTGGCGATGATCGCGCATCAGGTCGGCGCCGCCTCGCCCGAGACGGCATCGGTGGTCGACCGCACCATCCTGATCGTCTTCTTCGTCTTTGCCGTGATCGCCGGCGTCGCCTGCTGGTTCTATGTGCTTGCCCATGACAGCCGTGTGGTCGCCGAGGAGGAATCCTCGCGCCAGAACACGCTGCTCCTGAAGGAGATCGCCGCCCACAAGAAGACGGACGCCGCCCTGCAGGGTGCCAAGGAGGCGGCAGAGGCGGCAAACCGCGCCAAGAGCCGCTATGTCGTGGGCCTCAGCCACGAATTGCGCACGCCGCTCAATGCCGTGCTCGGCTATGCGCAGATATTGGAACGCGACGAGACCATTCCGGCACCCCGGCAATCCTCCCTGAAGGTGATCCGCCGCAGCGCCGAGCATCTTTCCGGCCTGATCGACGGGCTTCTCGATATTTCCAAGATCGAGGCCGGCCGCCTGCAGGTCTATTCCAACGAGATCAACATCCAGGATTTCCTCGACCAGATCGTCGACATGTTCCACCCCCAGGCACAAGCCAAGGGCCTGACTTTCATCCATGAGCGTGCCGCCGCCCTGCCCGACTATGTCCGCACCGACGAGAAGCGGCTGCGTCAGATCCTCGTCAACCTGCTTTCCAACGCCATCAAGTTCACCGATGCGGGCACCGTTCGCTTCGAGGTGGGTTACAGAAACCAGGTCGCGACTTTCACCGTTGCAGACACCGGCCGCGGCATCGCGGCAAAGGACATCACCCGCATCTATGAGCCTTTCCAGCGCGGCGAAGCCGATAGCATCAGACCGATGCCGGGCCTCGGCCTCGGCCTCACCATCACGCAGCTGCTGACCAATACGCTCGGTGGCGAGATTTCGGTCACCAGCGAGAAAGACGTGGGCTCGACCTTCAAGGTACGCCTGATGCTGTCGGCCGTAATCCGGCCTATGAAACCGCCGGCGCAGGAACAGCGTATCGTCGGCTACGAAGACCCACGCCGCACCATCGTCGTCGTCGACGACAATGAAGATCATCGCGAGCTGATGCGCGAAATCCTGTCGCCGCTCGATTTCATCGTCCTGACCGCCGCCGGCGGTCCCGATTGCCTGACGCTGATCGAAGGCATCAAGCCGGATCTTTTCCTGGTCGATATTTCCATGCCCGGCATGAATGGCTGGCAACTCGTCTCGCGGCTCAGGGAAAATGGCCAGACGGCGCCGATCGTCATGCTGTCCGCCAATATCGGCGACGCTGCGGCCGCGACCGACAGCGACGACAGCCACAGCGACGCCATCGCCAAGCCGGTCGACATCCGTCAGCTTCGCGACAAGCTCGCCCTGCATCTCGGGCTGAAATGGATTTACGCCGATGCGTCCGCGCCGGTTGCGCCAAAACCGCCCCCACCGTTGAAAAGCCCGGGGATAGAGCATATCCGCGAACTGATCCGGCTCGGCGAGATCGGCTATGTCAGGGGCATGGAGGCAAAGCTTGCCGATCTTGCCAAGCTCGACGAGAACAAGCCCTTCACCGACGCCTTGCGTACCCATGTGCAGGCATTCGATCTCGACGGCTTCCTGAACGTGCTGCACGCCTTCGATACTGAAAAGGTTGAATAGATTGGCTGAGCTTACCCATCCCCGCGACATAGTCTTGCTGGTGGACGATTCGCCCGAGGCGCTCGGCTTCCTCACCGACGCGCTCGAGCAGTCCGGCTTCTCGGTTCTGATCGCCACGTCCGGATCGGCGGCTTTGAACATCGTCGAGCGCATTACGCCGGATCTCATCCTGCTCGATGCCGTCATGCCGTCCATGGACGGGTTTGAGACTTGCCGCCGGCTGAAGGCCAATGCCGGCATCGCCCAGATTCCGGTCGTCTTCATGACCGGGCTTACCGAAACCGAGCATGTGGTGCATGCGCTTGAGTCCGGCGGCGTCGATTACCTCACCAAGCCGATCAATGTCGATGAACTGCGCGCCCGCATCCGCGTCCACTTGCGCAATGCCCGCTCCGCCCAGAGCGCGAGAGTGGCGCTCGATGCTGCGGGCCGTCATCTCCTAGCGGTCAAGGGCGATGGCGCCATCCATTGGTCGACACCCCAGGCAACCCGTCTCATCAACGCCGCCACCGGCAGCGACGACGGCCTTGATCTCGCCTCGAAACACATTGCCGCCTTCATGCTGGAACGTGAACGGCTCGGCCCCGCTCGCGACAATCTTCTTTCCATGAACAATGGCGGTCAGGCAGCGCTGCAGTTCACCTTTCTCGGCGCCATCGGAGCCGACGAATATCTCTTTCGCCTGACGGCCACCAGTCAGCGCGCCGACGACGGCGTTCTGCGTCAGCATTTCTCTCTGACGCAGCGCGAATCCGAGGTGTTGCTATGGCTCGCCAAGGGCAAATCCAACCGCGACATCGGCGAGATCCTCGGCCTGTCCGCCCGCACCGTGAACAAGCACCTGGAGCAGATCTACGTGAAACTGGGCGTTGAAAATCGGGCTTCCGCCGCCGTCAAGGCAGCGCATGTTCTGCACGAGGTATAGTGGCGAGCCATTCTTCTCCCAGCGTTGCGGGTCGAAGGATTCTAGGCAACCCGATCCGGCGGCGCTTGTCCGGCAAAGAAGGCAATGACGTTGTCGGCCACTTTCATGCCCATGGCGGTGCGCGTCTCTTCCGTGGCGCTGCCGAGATGCGGCAGGAGCACGACATTGTCCATCGCCCGCAACCGCTCGGGAATATTGGGTTCCGCCTCATAGACGTCGAGGCCGGCGCCGCGGATCTTTCCCTGCTCCAGCGCCGAGATCAGCGCCGCCTCATCGACAACATCGCCCCTCGCCGTGTTGATCAGGAAGGCGCCGGGCTTCATGACCGCGAAACGGGCTGCGTTCATGAGATGGCGGTTCCCGGCGCCACCAGGGCAATGCAAGGAGACGAAGTCCGAAACTTCGAGAACGTCCTCTATCCTCTGCAACTGCACGGCGCCATAGCGCGCAGCTTCCATCGGATCGATAGCCGAGCGATTGTGGAAAACGACGTCCATGCCGAAACCGAAATGACAGCGCTGCGCGAATGCGCGGCCGATACGGCCGAAGCCGATGATGCCGACGGTCTTGCCGGTGACCTTGGTGCCGACGAGATGCGTCGGCCGCCAGCCGCTCCACGCGCCGGCCCTTAGCTCGCGCTCCCCCTCGCCGCTGCGGCGCGCGGCGGAAAGAAGGAGCAGCATGGCGAGGTCGGCCGTGCAGTCGGTCAAAACGCCCGGCGTGTTGGTGACGACCACGCCCTTTTCCCTGGCAGCCGCGATGTCGATGTGATTGAAGCCGACGCCGAAATTGCCGAGAATCTTCGTTCGGATCGTCTGACCCTCGAAAAGCGCGGCCGGAAGCTTGTCGGAGACGGTCGGCAGAACCGCGTCATAGATGTGCAGCGCCTCGCGCAGCTGACCCACGTCGAGGGCCGTGTCATCCTTGTTCAGCGTGGTGTCGAAACGCTCCGAAAGCACTGTCTCGACCGCCGCCGGCCAGCGCCGGGTAACGAGAATACGGGGTTTGCTCATGCTGTCATTCTCCTGCCGATACACTGCTGGCGATACAGGGGCAGACTTAAAGCAGCTCCGGCAGGAAAGAAATGGCGAACCGCTTTCGCGGACATGAAAATGGCGCGAACGGAAAAGCCCGGCCAACGGCCGGGCTCCTCAGATCGCATGCCTGCCGAAAAATCGGCGTGTCTCTCAGATTACTTCGAGATTTCAGCGTAGTTGTACTTGCCGTCGGAACCCTTGGACCACTTGTACATGACGTAGTCCGGACGGGTAATGTCGCCCTTGGCGTTGAAGCCGAGGTCGCCGATAGCGGTCTTGAACGGACCCTTTGCCTTGATTGCGTCGGCAACGGCCATCGGATCGTTGGAACCGGCAGCCTTGGCGGCGGCGGCGATGACCTGCAGAGCCGAGTAGGAGTAGAGCGTGTAGCCTTCCGGCTCGTAGCCGGCAGCGCGGAACTTGGCAACGAGATCGGCGGAAGCTGGGTTCTTGCGCGGGTCCGGAGCGAAGGTCATCAGCGTGCCGTCGACGGCGTCGCCGGCGATGGAGGCCAGCTCGTTCGAGACGATACCGTCACCCGACATGAAGTGAGCCTTCACGCCCTGGTCGGCCATCTGGCGCATGATGAGGCCGGCTTCCGTATGCAGGCCGCCGTAATAGACGAAGTCGACGCCAGCCTGCTTCATCTTGGAGATCAGGGCCGAATAGTCCTTGTCGCCGGGGGTGATGCCTTCATAAAGAACTTCCTTCATGCCGTCGGCATTGAGGTTCTTCTTGGTTTCGTCAGCCAAGCCCTGACCATAAGGCGTCTTGTCGTGAACGATGGCAACCTTGGCGCCCTTGAAATTGTCGGCGATATACTTGCCGGCGACCTCGCCCTGCTGGTCGTCACGGCCGCAGGTGCGGAAGGTGTTCCACAGGCCGCGTTCGGTGAACTTCGGGTTGGTCGAGGCGGGAGTGATCTGCAGGATGCCGTTTTCAGCGTAGACTTCCGAGGCCGGAATGGAAACGCCGGAGTTGAAGTGACCGACAACGAACTTCACGCCGTCGGCAACGAACTTGTTCGCGACCGAAACGCCCTGCTTGGCATCGGAGACGTCGTCGCCAAGTTCGATCTTGATCTTTTCCCCATTGATGCCGCCGGCCGCGTTGATGTCGGCAGCTGCCTGCTCTGCACCCTTCTGAAGCTGCGAGCCAAACGCAGCGTTCGGGCCGGTCAACGGACCGCCAACGCCAACAATGATGTCTGCCTTGGCAACGCCGCCGAAAGCGATCATCGCCGACAAAGCCACCGCCGACAGAAGATACTTCTTCATATTATTACTCCCAATTTTTGAGCGGGTTCCGTTTGATCTGCCCTGCGCGATACCCACCAATCATCACGCCGGCAACGCTTGCATTCCGAATTCTGGAAGCATGACCCGGCCCGTTCCCGTCTGCTTTTTATGGGCTGGGTGACGCTTGGTTGTACGAGAGACTGTGCCTAGTTTAGGCGCACTGTCAATTCTTCTTCTTCCAGGAAAAGGCTGAGGTCTTTTCATAGAGCCAGTAATAATTGTTCACCATTTGATCGGTACGCCGATACCGGTACCCAGCCGTCGCAAAGATCAGCAGAAGCGCGACGTCGATGATGTAGATGATGACGTCGAACACCGGGCCGTCGAACAGCGCATGGTGCAGAAACTGCAGGCCAAGGCCGATCAGAAAGCTGTATATGACGACAAGCGGATAGGTTTCCCAGCTGGAAGCGACAGCGCGGCCTGCGCGCCACGCGGTCCAGAAACCCAGGATGACGATAACGGCGCGGATGACCATGCGGCCGCCGGTATCGCTGTCGAAGAGAAGTCCCTGCATCTCAAATTCTCCGCGAAACGAAACTCAATGATGTCCGCCTTCGAGATAGGCGGCGCGTACTTCCGGATTGGCGAGCAAGTCCTTGCCCGAACCGCTCATCGTCACCCGGCCGTTGACCATCACATAGGCGCGGTCGGAAAGCTTCAGCGCCGCAAAGGCATTCTGTTCGACGAGGAACACGGTGAGCCCTTGGGTCTGGTTCAGAACCTTGATCGCTTCGAAAATGCCCTTGACGATCAGCGGTGCCAAGCCAAGCGACGGCTCGTCCAGCAGCAGCAGTTTCGGGCGTGCCATCAG